>CAYQXT010000069.1:0-12822 GCA_964421365.1 uncultured Bacteroidaceae bacterium | reverse complement strand
AAGGGAATTATCCAATCGCAGGTAAATTTTGTAAAAAAAAGAGTCAGCATCAGCTACCGCGAAAAAGATATTTCACTGCGCCAATTGGTTGATTTACTGTCTTCCATACACTATGTTCCGCAAATTACGCTGGAGGATGTGAATAAAAAATCAGCTGATTTATCTACCCGAAAGTTGATTTATAAAATTGGAGTAGCCGGTTTTGTATTCGGAAATACCATGTTACTCAGTTTTCCCGAGTATTTGCCCGGAAGCCAGCAGATAAGCGAAAGCTTTCGGCAATTTTTTGGTATTTTGAATTTTACTTTAGCTTTGCCTATCATTTTCTACTGTGCCACCGATTATTTGGCCTCCGGATTTAAAAATCTGGCACGAAAAATTATCAACATAGATTTGCCCATCTCCATAGGAATTCTCGCTATTTTTTTACAAAGTTCTTATGAAATTTTTAGTGGTTCCGGAACCGGATATATGGATTCACTGTCGGGATTAGTTTTCTTTCTTTTAATCGGTAAATGGTATCAGGCAAAATCTTATAAAGCACTGGCTTTTGACCGCGATTATAAATCTTATTTTCCTATTGCAGTTACCCGTTTGACTAACAATAAAGAGGAAAGTACGCTTCTGGAAAATTTAAAAATCGGCGATCGGATTTTAATCCGTAACCACGAACTCATTCCGGCCGATGCAAAACTTATACATGGCGAAGCCCATATCGACTATTCTTTTGTTACCGGCGAATCTAATCCTGTGGATAAAAGCCTTGGCAATAAGCTATTTGCCGGAGGAAAACAAATAGGACAGAGTATTAAGATTGAATTAATAAAAGGAGTAAAACAGAGTCGTTTAACTCAAGTCTGGAATCAGGAATATAAAAAAGATTCGCAGCTAAATATGAGTGATTTAATGGATTTGGTAAGTCGCTATTTCACTGTTTCTGTTCTATCTATTGCTGTTCTATCAGCCCTATACTGGCTTTGGGCAGATGCTTCTGTGGCTGTTTTTGCCTTTACTTCGGTGTTAATTGTTGCCTGTCCTTGTGCTTTATCGCTTTCAATTCCTTTTACTTTTGGAAATACTATGCGAATTTTTGGACAGAAAGGTTTTTATCTAAAAAATCAGGATGTAGTGGAAAATCTGAGCCGTATAGATACACTTGTTTTTGATAAAACCGGCACCATAACACAGGGTGATGAGGCTGAAATTAGCTATGATGGGGAACTAGACGATGAGCTGAAAAAAATTATCAGTGCAATGACCGGTAATTCAACACATCCGGCCAGTAAAATTTTACATAATTATTTGGAAAGTAACCAAAGCCTTATTTTTGAATTTTTTGAAGAAATTCCGACCCATGGAATTAGGGCAAAATATCAGAATGAAATTTACAAATTAGGGAGTGAAAAGTTTGTACGTCAGGACAAAAAAACAGAGAGCAGCAGCTCCCAAATATTCTTTTCTGTAAATGATGAACTCAAAATTATTTTTACACTTCAGAATAAATATAGGGAAGGTTTGGAGAGATTAATCCACACTTTGAGTAAAACCTATGAAATCCATTTTCTTTCGGGTGATAATGATGCCGAACGCGAGAATTTGCAAAAATTAGTAGGAAATTCAGACAAACTGCATTTTAATCAAAGTCCACAGGATAAATTGTATTATATAAGGGATTTAAAGCAACATGGGAAAAAAGTATGTATGATCGGTGATGGTCTGAATGATGCCGGCGCATTGCTGGAAAGTAACCTTGGCATTACCATAGCTGATGATATTTATAGTTTTACTCCAGCTGCAGATGCTATCCTGACAGCCGGTAAATTTAATTTTTTGCCCCGGTTTTTAAAATTTTCACATACCTCCGTATCTATAGTGAAAAGTAGTTACATTATTTCCTTGCTTTATAATATAGTCGGAATAAGTTTTGCTGTGCGAGGCCTTTTATCTCCTATTATTGCAGCAATTCTGATGCCGGCAAGTTCTGTGACGGTTGTGGCTTATGTCAGTTTATTAACCGTTTTTCTGAGTCGCCAAAAATTAAGGAATTAAGAATAATAACTTCAAATTTCGATATTTGAAAAATCTTTACTATCTTAGCTTATCAATTTGGTTTAAATGGGCTATAAGATTTTAGTTGCTGATGATAGTAAAATGAATTTAGCCATTATTCTTACGATACTTCGTACTTCGAATAATGGCTATCATTTATTTTCTGCTCAGGATGGCAGGCAGGCACTACACGCTGCTCAGATATATAAGCCGGATTTAATTATTCTTAATCGTTCGATGCCAAAATTGTCTGGAATTGAGACATTAAGAGCCCTGAAAAAGTTTGAAGCTACGAAGGATATACCTGTAATTATTGAGACGAGTTTTGAATCTGCGGAAGATTTAGGTGCGGCATTGGATACCGGTGCCGTAGATTATATGAAAATTCCGCCCGACCCCAGAGAACTTCTTGCTCGGGTAAATTCTGCCTTAAAAATACATACTAAGCTCAAAAATCTGCAAGAACAGAAAGTTATTGTAGAACAGAAAATTGAGGAATTAACAAATTTAGAAACAGCCACAAACGAAAGTTCTAATTCTATTATTGTTTTAAGTGGTGAGGGACAGATGAAATGGGTAAATAGGGGGTTTACGACCGTTTATGGATATTCCTTGTTTGAATTTTCAAAATTACATGGAGGAAATTTTTTAAATTTTCGCGAAGAAGTAGCAGAACTTATTCAACAAAATGATTTAGTAACAAAAGCAGGAAAAGCCGAGTTTATTTCTTCTATCCAAACCAAGAAAAAACAAAAAAAGTGGTTAAAAGGAACCGTTCATTCTGTTCTTAAAGAGGATGAAGAGCTTGAATATGTCATTATTGAGACTGACATTACCCAATTAAAAGAAATTGACGAGAAATTGCAGACCAAAAACAGGGAGATGTTGGAGTTGAACCATAATCTGGAAAAGGCCAATATGCTGTTAAAGAAGCAGCAAGTGGAAATTCTCAAACAAAAGGAGGCCATTGAAGAGGAAAAGCAAAATACGGAAAATTTACTGCTTAATATCCTACCCTATCATGTGGCTGCACAGCTGAAAGATAGTGGCTATGCTCGTCCACGTAATTACAAAATGGTGACGGTTATGTTTACTGATTTTCAGGGGTTCACAAAAGCCTGTGAGAAATTATCACCCGACCAGATAGTGGCTGCTTTACATACTTTTTTTGCTATTTTTGATGATATTATTATAGATCATTATATTGAGAAAATAAAAACTATTGGCGATTCCTATATGTGTGCTGGTGGTATCCCGCTTCGTAACCGAAGTAATCCCTTTGATGTGGTTTTAGCCGGTCTTAAGATTCAGGAATTTATGCGAAAAGTCCCTTTCTCGGAACAATATCATTTGCTTCCTTTCTGGAATTTGCGCGTAGGAATTCATACTGGCCCGGTAACTGCCGGTGTAGTGGGGAAAATAAAGTTTGCGTATGATATTTGGGGTGATTCGGTGAATATTTCCAAACGAATGGAATCGGCCTGTGAAGTAGGAATGGTGAATATTTCGGGTACTACCTATGAATTAATTAAAGATTATTTTGATTGCCGGTATCGCGGAAAAATTGAAATTAAAAATAGGGGGCGTATGGATATGTATTTTGTCCTTGGTATTAAAGATGAATATACAGACGACCCCAAAAAATTAGTTCCAAATCAGAAGTTTCGCGATTTTTTAAATCAGTTATAAAAGACGACCTTATCAAAAAAATTCATATTCATAAGTGGTAGTGTGTTTAAAGTCGCGTTCTTCTTTTATATTTCCTTCGCTGTCGAAAAGAACTTCCTGTTGATATTCAATGATACCATTAGGCTGCATGTGTTGCTCTGTTCGGCTATTTTTTTCTTCATCATATTTATACACAATATGGTAGCCCGAAGCAAATTTTTGTTCAGTCATTTGATTTTTTTCATTGTAGCTGTATTCGGTGAGCCCAATTATATTTCCGGCTTCAGAAAAAACCTTATGAAGGAGCAATTTATTATCTTGGTATTCAAATGTTTCGTGTGTTAAACCATCTGCTTCATTGGTTAAATTTCGCTCAATTAAGACTTCGCCTTTAAAAATATATTCTTCTTTTGAACTTAAATTATTTTCTTCATTAAAAACTTCACGTAATAAAATACGATTTTTATCGTCTGTTCTAATTTTTTCAATTTGTTCCAAGCCTTCTTCTGAATCCACACTTTCTATTATAATAAAATGAGGCTCGGGGCGGGTGTAAGACTTTATTGTGTGGCTAGCATCCATAAAATTAATGCGTTCTCTGATTATTAATCCTGTTTCATTTCTTTCAATTATACGTTCTTGGGTTAATTCATTATTGTCAATGAAGTTTTTTTCTCCAATCAAACGGCTATTCTCATCGTATTTAAAAATATTTTTACTCTCTATACTCGAATCGTCTCTATATTCAGTTTCTTCAAGCAGATTTTCATTTTCATCATATAATTCCAGCTTGCTCAAGAATTGAAAATCAGAATTATCATTATAAGAAATAAAATTTTTTTTCTTTTTTAGCTTTCTCTCTGTCATATTAATTGTAAATTTTGTTTGTTGTATTAATACCATCCCGATATTACATAAATTCCTGAATCTTGAATCCCAAAACCTATTTTATCAATGTCCTAATTCCGAAATGAATTTTAATCGCATCAAACGAATATCTTCTTCAGAATATTCTTCTTCTCCAAGTTCTTCTAAAGCATCGGCAAGACTGTCTGTTTTCGCTTCTTTAAAGTAATCAAAAACTTCGTCCTGATGTTCTTGATCCAGTACTTGGTTTACATCGTAGTCTATGTTTAGTTTTGTACCCGAATTAACAATTGCTTCTACTTCTGTGAGTAAATCTTTCATTTCCAGACCTTTAGAATTTGCGATATCCGTAAAAGGAATTTTCCGGTCGATAGCCTGAATAATATATACTTTCAATCCTGATTTTTTGACTACTGATTTTACAACCAAATCCTGTGGACGATCTATTTCGTTTTCTTCTACATATTTTTTAATTAGTTCAATAAATTCTTTTCCGTATTTTCTGGCTTTTCCATGCCCTACTCCCGTTATATTCTGCATCTCTTCGGTAGTAATTGGATATTGAACGGTCATATCTTCGATAGAAATATCCTGAAAAATTACGAAAGGTGGTAGATTTTTTCTTTTTGAAATATTTTTTCTTAAATCTTTGAGCATGGCAAAAAGTTGGGAATCCGAAACTGAGTTACTTCCACCCTGAGGAGCTATGCCAGATTTGTTTATCGCTTCATAATCGTGATCTTCTGTGAGCAAAAAGCTATGTGGTTTTTTTAAAAATGCCCTACCTGCATCCGTCATTTTTAGCAGACCATAATTTTCGATATCTTTACTTAGAAGTCTGGCTATCAGTCCTTGGCGAGCCACCATATTCCAGTGCCTGGGTTCTTTGTCTTTTCCCATTCCATAATGTTTTAGGCTACTGTGGTGGTAAGATTTCATGGTTGCATTGGTTTTCCCCGACAGAATATTGGCTATATGCTGCGCTTTAAATTGTTCTTTAACTTCTAAAACAGTATTTAAAAGTAAAATTACATCGTCTTTTCCTTCAAATCTTTTTTTAGGATGCAAGCAGTTATCACAGTTATTGCAGGGCTCAGAAAGCATTTCTCCAAAATAATTTAGTAATACTTTTGGGCGGCATAGACTGGTTTCTGCATAAGCAACGGTTTCTAATAGTAATTGTTTGCCAATTTCCTGCTCAGCTACCGGTTTATTCTGCATAAATTTTTCCAGTTTCTGAATGTCTCTATAGCTGTAAAAGGCGATACATTTCCCTTCGCCTCCATCTCTACCGGCTCTACCTGTTTCCTGATAGTATCCCTCCAAGCTTTTAGGAATATCATAATGTATCACAAAGCGTACATCGGGTTTGTCAATTCCCATACCAAAAGCTATGGTTGCCACAATAACATCTACTTCTTCCATCAGAAATTTGTCCTGATTATCTGCTCTCGTAATAGCATCCATACCTGCATGATAAGCTAAAGCTTTAATCCCATTAACAATAAGAACTTCGGCCAGTTCTTCAACTTTTTTACGGCTCAGGCAATATATTATTCCGGATTTATTTGAGTTATCTTTGATGAATTTTATGATCTCTCTTTCTGGCTCTATTTTTGGGCGTACTTCGTAATATAAATTAGAGCGGAAAAAAGAAGCTTTAAATACTTTTGAGTTCAGAATACCCAGGTTTTTCTGAATATCGTGCTGCACTTTGGGAGTGGCCGTGGCTGTTAAGGCAATAATTGGCACCCTACCTATTAGTTCTACCATTGTTCTTATTCGGCGGTATTCGGGTCGGAAATCGTGCCCCCATTCAGAGATACAGTGAGCTTCATCTACGGCGAAAAAAGAGATATTAACTTTTTTCAAAAAGTCAATATTATCCTGTTTATTCAGAGATTCCGGAGCCACATATAACATTTTAGCCTTTTGGGCCAGAATATTTTCCCTTACTTCGGTTATCTGAGCTTTACTAAGCGAAGAGTTTAAAAAGTAAGCCACTTCATCATTTTGACTATATCCTCGCATTGAATCGACTTGATTTTTCATTAAGGCAATCAGGGGAGAGATGATTATGGCTGTTCCTTTCATTAGCAAGGCAGGCAACTGATAAGTTAGTGATTTACCACCACCGGTTGGCATCAGAACAAAACTATCGTTTCCCACTAAAACATTTTTAATAATATCTTTTTGGAGTCCTTTAAATCTGTCGAACCCAAAATATTGCTTTAAATAATGTTCTAAAGGATATTCCAAATTTATCATAATTCGTTTTTTATCTCAGTATTTATTTTGTCTTTTATTAAATGCTTGCAAATATACTTTTTTTTGAACAGAGTTTTCGTTAAAAAAAAACTAAAAACTATTTGTGTTCAAGCTTTTTTTCAGTCTGCGAATTTATATATTTGTACCCTTAAAAGTAAAAAAAAAAATTAAATATTAAATAAATGATTGAAAAAAATGATGAACAAGAGAAAGAAATGTCCTTTTTATCACACCTTGAAATCCTTAGATGGCATTTAATACGTTCAATATCAGCGATAATAATTTTTGCGGTAGTTGCTTTTATTTTTCATAGTATTATTTTTGATAAAATAATTTTAGCTCCTAAATCGCCTGATTTTTTCACCAATCGGATTTTATGCGAATTTGGAAAGCTGATACATATAAATACTTTGTGTATTAATTCGCATCCATTTCAAATTATTAATATAAAAATGGCTGGTCAGTTTTCCATGCATATTACGGTTTCTTTAATTTCTGGCTTTATAATTGCTTTTCCTTATGTGTTTTGGGAGTCTTGGCGCTTTATTCTACCCGCTTTGGAGACTAAGGAGCGTATGTCGGCCAGAGGGGCTGTCTTTTTTTCTTCATTTCTTTTTATGATAGGTATTTTGTTTGGATACTATATTATCACACCCCTTTCTGTACATTTTTTGGGTTCGTATAGCGTTAGCGAGCAAGTGATGAATCAGATTAATTTAGGGTCCTATATTTCTACCGTAAGTTCGGTGGTTTTGGCCAGTGGAGTTATTTTTGAACTTCCTATTCTGATTATTTTCCTTACCCGTGCTGGTCTTGTTGGACCGGAAATTCTTAAAAAATACAGAAAACATGCTTTTGTGGTTATTCTTATTCTGGCTGCCGTTATCACGCCGCCGGATATTTTTAGTCAGATATTAGTAAGTCTGCCTTTGGTGGTTTTGTATGAAGTGGGAATTTATTTTTCAAAACGAATAACCAAGAAAAAAGCAGAAGAATTAGTTTGAAATAATCCGTATTTGGAAATCTGTAAGCAGGAGTTAAGTTTGTCCTCGTAGAACGGCATTTGTAATCAATAATTACGAATACCATTTTACAATTCCTGATAAGTTTTTTTTGTTAGTATTATAGAATTGCTTGCTAATTTTCTGTTAAATAGATGTTTGCGAATAGTTGTAAAGTTAAGAAATCATATTAAAATAACTATCTGTAACAAAAAATAACAACTATATGACAATGAATTACAATTTATAACTTAATAAAGTTGTCCATAATTAATGAATTTCTAAAAAAAGAAGACTTAGTCAGCTAAATTCTTGTTTATCGTAATTTAAAGTTTTTACCGAGATATTTTTCGCGAACAATTGGGTCATCGGCAAGTTGTTGGGCGGTGCCGGCTTTTAGAATATCGCCTTCGTAAAGTAAGTAGGCACGGTTGGTTATTCTGAGCGTTTCGTGTACGTTATGGTCGGTTATTCGTCCGCCAATGTTTTTTTCAACAAGATGTGCCACAATGCTTTGTATATCTTCTACGGCAATAGGGTCAACGCCGGCAAAGGGTTCGTCTAGTAGCATGAATTTGGGCGATACAGCCAGAGCGCGGGCTATCTCTGTCCTTCGGCGCTCTCCGCCCGAAAGCTGAATCCCTAAACTTTTGCGTATATGTTGTAGTCCAAATTCATTAAGTAATTGTTCTAAACGCTTTTTTTGTTCTGTTTTTTTTAAATCAGTTATTTCCAAAACGGATAGAACATTGTCTTCGACTGTCATTTTCCTGAAAACTGAGGCTTCTTGGGGCAGATAGCCAATTCCTAGTTGGGCGCGTTTATACATAGGGAGATTTGTAATGTCTTTTTCGTCTAAATATATTTTCCCGCCATTGGGTTTTATCAAACCTACTATCATGTAGAAAGTGGTTGTTTTTCCGGCTCCGTTAGGTCCCAAAAGTCCAACGATTTCGCCTTGTTCTACATTTATGGAAACGCCTTTTACTACTGTTCGTTTTCCATATTTCTTTATAACTGTATCAGCGACTAATTTCATTTTTTTTATTTTTATTGCTACAAAAATATATTTTTTATAGCACATAATAAATTCTTATACCGAATCGGTATCATGTTTTCATGTATGTTTTTGTAATATTTTGATTTAAAGTATTATAAGTAAGTGTTAGACGGGCAAAAATTCGATAAGTTCTGAAATTATCATGGCTGTGGCACCCCAAATTATTTGTTTTTGAATAAAATAATAAGGTGTTTTTATTTTGCACCCCCGTACATCAATATAATCTGTTTTTAAATTTTCCTTTTTTCTGAATTCATCTAGTGGAATACTAAAAATTTGGGTTACTTCTGATTTATTTGGCCTGAGTTGGGGTAATTTTTTTAAGTAACCGATAAATGGATAGACTTTAAATCCACTTACAGGTATGTACATGGTGCTTAACTTCCCGATTATGTGTACGTTGTAAGCTTTGATACCTATTTCTTCTTCTGTTTCACGAAGGGCGGTATAGGAAAAATCCTTATCTGTTTTTTCGTATTTTCCTCCCGGAAAAGCGATTTGTCCGCTATGGATGCTTCCGTCCGATGCTCTTTTGATTACTAGGGTATGCCATTTTTCGTTTTTCAGAAAGAGGGTAATTAGGATGCTACTCGGGCGTAATTCTTTGTAATCATTGGTATTATACAGCTCTTTCATACGCAGGGGCGGAGCCATTTTTGTTTGGGCTTCTAATCCGGGTAATTTTTTGAAATCGAGTCGTTTGAGTATTTCTATCATTATTCAAAGTTTAAAATTAAAGAAGGTTTAAAACGGGTGATAATTCGTGAAGCAGCGAGCATGATTATGGTTATTAGGGCAATTATTGCTACATTAATGATGAAAATATACGAAAAGTTAATTTCCATCGGTACGTGGTCGACATAGTACGAGGCGGGGGGCAGGGGAACTAATTCAAATTTTATTTGTAGGAAGATGATAATAAAGGCGAGTAGGTCGCCTATGATAAACCCTTTTATTATAAGGTATAAGGCATTTAGCGTGAAAATTTTTTGAATTTGCCAGTCGGTAGCACCTATGGCTTTTAGGGTGGCTATCATTTTCATGCGGTCAATAATTAGAATTAATAGTGCTGTTATCATATTGAAACTTACTACAATTGTCATGATTGTAAGGATAATCCAGACATTGGAATTGATGAGGTTTAACCAATCAAAAATCTGCGGATAGAGCTCTTTTATGGAAATGATTTTCAGGCGAGAACCTTCCTCTGTGAAATAATTACCTGCAATATTGCGCACTTTGCTCTCAATTTTGTCAATTTCGTCAAAATTATCTATCCATAGTTCAAAGCCACTGATTTGATTTGGCGACCATGAATTTAATTTTTGTAAATGTTTGATGTCGCAAATTACAAAAAGTTTGTCGAATTCTTCTAAACCAGTGGAATATATGCCTTTAATAATAAATTTGCGTACTCGTGGCGGATATTGAATAAAGTACACATAAAGTGGGTCGCCCAATTTTAATTTAAGTAGTTTGGCTAGTTGTCTGGAAATAAGGACACTATTTGTTTTTTTTTCTTTTTTGATGTCTAAAATTTTCCCTTCTACTAATTTCTTAGAGAAGAAAGACCAGTCGAAATCGGTATCAATTCCTTTTAATACAATACCTTGAGTTTCTCCTTTGGTTTTAATAATTCCGGGTTTGCGCACATATACATTAATGTGTTTTATGCCTTTTATGGTGTCTATATAGGGATAGAAGAATTGATTTTTTCCAATTGGTTCGCTTTCAAAGGAAGAATTAGAGTCGTAGTTGACAATTTGGATGTGCGAACCAAAACCCGAAAGTTTATTACGGATTTCGTGTTTGAAGCCAATGAGAATGGCTACGGAAATGAGCATAAAGGCTAGACCCAGAGCGATACTGTAAACGGCAAAATTCAGAATTTTACCTGTGGCACCCGATTTTCCTTTGTTGGCAGAGATTATTCTGTGAGCTATAAAATATTCTATTTTCAATATTTTTTGTATTAGAGCGCAAAGATGGGTATTCCTTGCTTAATTTAAAAATTTTATCTGTTTATCCGAGGCAAAATTTGTTCCTAAATTTGGAAGACAGATGGATTGAAAATATGTTCATTGATATTTTATTTTTTTTTATGATTTAATTGTTTCAGAATTTGAACAAATTCTTTAGTATTATGGCATTGACTATGATTAGCTGCATTTTCAAACGAAAATCTGTTTCTATGGCAGGTTTGGTGAGTTTTTGATAATGCTTATTTATTCTAACAAGTATTATTTTAAGTTCAGAATACGGATTCTTATAACTTTCAGGATTTGTTATTGGCTTTATTTTAGGTTGTTAGCATATTTTTTTTCTTAGAGTCTTAGTATCTACAAGAAACCATGCTTCAATCCTTTTTCAAAGATTTGAATTTTTAAGGTTCTGTCAAGTTGATCCGACTCTATTTCTAAATGCTTAAATCCTGGCATATATGTAATAAGTTTTTCTGAAAAACATCTTTTTTACTGTCATCTTTAAGTATGGTTTGAAGTATTTTACTTGGGTTATTTACATCGAACCTAAGTTTATTGCGAACTTTTATTTTATCTAAAGGATTTTTCTATTTCTCTTTATCTGTCTTTTCTCAAATATCTTTTTTCCATTGTTTCATTGCCGCTTAAACCACCACACTGAACATAAATGATAGGCTTTGGTAGTTGCTTGTAGAAATAATCAACTGTTTTCCAGCCCAAAGGGTCGTAAAGTAAGTCGAATGGTCGTTGGGTAGCTTGCTGTACTTCTTTCCATATGTTATAAAATTCGCCATAAGGTTTTCCAAAGGCATATTTGCGGTTAAAATGCAGAATTTTTGGCTGTGAATTTTTGTTTTTTACCAATTCGGTAAACTGCTCGCGTAAATAGCTTTCATCGCCAACACAGGGTGTGGTATAAACCGGAAATTTGAGGTGTTTTTGCAGAAAAACAGCTGTAGAACCTGTGCCGGAAGGTAAGAATACAGATAATTGGTTCAACTTGTGTGCCTGTGCATAGCTTGTAATTTCTTCGGCCAAAAGTTTTACGCCCGGCTCGGCGTGAGGCTCTCTTCCTCCCTGCACAATGAAAAGCTCGCCCTTATATGTTGGTATATTTTCAAAAGAATCAATTTTTATAAACTGCATCCCGTTTTCTAGTGCCAATAGAAAATTACCAATAGGCTTGTTTCTAAGAAATTTGGGCAAAGGACGGCTGTAATATTTGAATTTTTTATTTTTCAGTTTAGCGAGTGCCGAGAGTGAATACATTGCGTTAGATTGGTTGCCGCCGTATGAAACTAAGGTGTGATAGGCCGATAAATCAGCCTGAAAATAATAGTAGAATTTTCGAGCTTTATTTCCGCTAAATTCGGGATGAATTAAATCATCGCGTTTTAGTAAATAATCTTTTCCTCTGAACTGTATTGGCTCAATAATTGAGCGGCTAAAATCTAATTCCATTTGTTTATTTTTGTTTAAAATAATCACCGTTTTCATCGCGGCCTTGTTTAAGCCATTCTTTTTTCTTTATTTCTTTTATCATCAGATAATATTTATAGGCAAAATCTTCGTTTGGCGAAGGTGCATCCACCCACAAAAAGCGCCCTTCAGGATCTAATAAATAGTAGGTAGGGTAAGCTTTTACGCCATATTTTTTCAAGATATCCGGCTGATTGGCAAAGTTGAGCAAAGTCCAGCGGAAATGGTTTTTGCGGAAATAATCGCGTGTTTTAATAAAATTGGCATCAGCAGCTATCGTTATTATTTTCAGTGAGTCTAAGTATTTCTCATTGACTCCGTTTATGAGCCCGTATTGCTGTACGCAGGCAAAACTCTGCGAAGAGGAAAAATTGATATAAACATAATATCCTTTGAAATCAGACAGGTAGGTGATGTTGCTATCTTTGTCGTATAGCTCAAAATCAGG
>CAYQXT010000068.1:0-12889 GCA_964421365.1 uncultured Bacteroidaceae bacterium | reverse complement strand
AGAGCTTTTGCTGTCTTAGCCCCTGTTGCGTTTTAAGACCCGGATCTCTGAGCAGCCTCGGGTGCCGGATAATTGTAGGCATCCTTCAAATAATAGCTTAAAAGTCCTGCATTTATAGTCTGTTGCCAAAGATATTGCCATTTGAAAAGGTGAAAATTTGCTTCGTTTTGCCACTTAAAATCCAAACCGGTAAAAAGGTCGTAATTTACTGCCGAATTAGACAAATCGGAATTATTATAAAGGTAGGCTTGTAGGTGCCAAGCAGCACCCAAAAGGATATTATTTCCGATAAAATGCATATCGCTTCGCTTCAGCAGACTGTAATCCAAATGGCCGTAATAGGTAATTTGTTGATTAGAATTAAGCAAAGAATTAGGATTTACAGCCAATGCAGCATTATTTCCAATATTTATTTCCTGTCGGAATTTATACCCTTCACGCAAATAACCAATGTCAACACCTCCACCGGGACCGTAATAAAGAGCCGGCGAAATTTTTGTATTCTGATTATCTGTAAATAGACCATTAAAGCGCATATACAGATAGTTAGGATAGTATTTAGGACTATCCTGTGCAAGTGAAAAAAAAGGTAAGACAAGCAGGAAAAAGCTAATAATAGAGTTTTTTTTCATCAATTTTAAGTTATAATTTTTGTCCACAAATTTGTAATTATTAACACTTAATTAATCAATACCATGTAACCTGCAATTTAGGAAAAATTTTTAAGACTTGCGAAATCATAAAATAAGGAACAGAACTATTGTAGGCCACCAATTCCTTTAATTTATCCATTTTTTTTAATGGTAATATATTAACAATTCGGGTATTAGAAATATTTAAGTATTCTAAATCTTTAAGCGCTTTTATTCCACCCACAAAACGGATTTTATTAGCCGAAATATCAAGAAACTCTAACTGTGCCAATGATTTCCAATCTATTTTATGTACTGCTAATGAATTAAGAATTAAATTTTTGAGATTCTTCAACTCATAAACCGGTTTAATGTCATCAATAGGCATTTTTTGAACGACTAAAGTTTCTATGGTTTGTAAATCTTTTAAAGAGATTAAGGTACTTAATTTCAAATCATTAAGAACTAATTTCTTGAGTTGTAGAAAATCTGTCAAAGGCGACAGGCTTTTGATAGGTATATTCTTTAGCGTTATTTCTTGGGTACGAATCAATTTATGCAATTCTTCGCTACCGGCCTCAGCCGAAATATCAAAAGTCTTACTGAAATAATTTCGCCAGACGAGTGGCAATTCATTCCACCAATTATTTAAGTAGGCTGTTTTATATACAACTAATACAGCCTGATGTTCGGTATAAAAACATTGTACACTTTTGTCTAATATTTTGTTGTTATCTACATAAACCCTACGTAAATTACTAAGTTTCGGAAGTTTAGGTAAGGCAGAAAGTTTGTCGTTTTCTGCTTTTAATTCTTCTAGAGCAAGGCAAGTTTTCAAAGGTCTAATATCAGAAAGTGGATTTTCGGAAATATCTAAATATTTCAGTTTTTGTAATTTAGCTAAGGCGGAGATATTTTGAATTCCAGCATTTACTATTTTTAGGCTTTTCAGATTAGTCATACTTGCAATTGCACTGATATCCGTTAAATTAGCATTAGAAATATCTAAAATCCTTAAATCGGCAAAAACATCAAGTGGTTTTAGGTTTTTCAGGCTTTTATTGTTATGAATACTGATTTTTGAATATTTAAGAACACGATAGAGGTCTTCTATTCGAGGATTTTCTGGTATTTTTAGAGTTCGTACAAAGTAATTGTGCCAGTTTATATTAAGATTTTCCCACCACTGCGAAAGCATTTGCGACTCAAAAATAACGACTATATCCGGTCGCTGTCGGCTTAATTTTAGGGCTTCTGTTTTGCTTATTTTAGAATAATCGCAATAGACTTTTTTCAGCGATTGGAGTTTTTCCAGACCGGCAAGGCTGGCTATTGGTGTGTGTTCAAAGTGTATTTCTCTCAATTCATCTACCGATGTCAGGTATTTAAAATCTTTAATCCGTGTATAATTCATGCTTACAGACTCTAAATTGGGATGATTGTATAAAAAGGCGGTATTATTAAAGTTACTACTGTCGAGAGTGAGTTTTTTCAAATTTTTCATATCCTGCAAAACGGTAAAATCAGCCTGTATTTTTCCGGCATTAAGTATTTCTAACTGAGGTAAATCTTTTAGCACATTTAAGTTCGTAATATGACTATTGGCTATATTCAAATTCTTGAGTTTTTGTAAATTTACCAAAAGACTTATGTCTTGTACTTTTGTGTCTGAGATATTCAATTTTTTAAGATAAGTGCTGTATTTAAGAGGAGATAGATCTGAAATAGAGGTGTTTGAAATATTCAAATCGCGTAGATATTTGAGCATACGTAGGGGCATTAAATCGGTGATACCCGAAGCATTGGCATTAATAGATTTAAGATTTTTAAAACCTGAGATTGGACTTAAATTGTCTATATCTGTCCGGCCGGAAATGTCTATGCTTGTTAATTGGCTGAGGGTAGTCCGGTCATTGGTAGTAAGTGAGTCAGCAAAGCTGTATTTATCGATAAAATAGGTTTTCCAAACAAGATCTAAGGCTTCCCACCAGGATTGCCAGTTGGTTCGTTCTTCGGGGTTATTGGTATAGATACTCACTATTTTCAGACCCTGTGCGGTGGTATCATAATTCATTTCAAAATAACGATTTTGGTAGTTTTCAATCTTCTTGCCCTGCAAATCTTCGGCAGTAAGTTTACGTTTGGTTAGCACCGTAAAATAAAGCTGGTCGCTCTGGTTATAGCCGTGCTTAAAGCTGATAATATCATAGGCAAATTCGGCTTTTTTGAAGAAAAAGTCAATATCTTTGAGATAATCCTGCACATCCTTAAAAATGGATGATTTGCGTGTAGGATCTAAATCGTCTTCGATTTGCACAAGCGAGTCGGTAAAAGATTTTTTGTAGGACTCGTTGATGACAATCTCTTTTTCTCGCAGACTAGCTTCTGGATCTCCAAGAATGTTTTGTTGATATTCAAAAAATCCCACCATTTGTTGGGCTTGTCCTTTAAAAACGCGCAAATCATCATTGCTTAAAGTATCAGTTTGAGCTGCTATCTGAAAAGTACTACTAATTAGGAAGATACTAATGCAGGCTTGTAACAATATATTTTTCCAGTTCATTTTTATTGATTTTAGAGACATCCAATAAGTTTGTTAATAACCAGCCGGAATTCAAGTCGCTGCGGTTTTTATATTCTATGGTAAAATACCAGCCCGGAATCTGCCAGACATGAAACCACGTACGATCGACTTGTTGAAATTTCCAGAGTCCTTGATTAAATTCGTAAATAAAAATAGATAAAAAATCAGGCTTATAGTTTTTTTCGGTGTATTGAAGGGGATTATTCTGTAATTGAAAAATTTTATTCAGATTCATAAAGTCTAATTCATGGCTTTTGGGATGAATAAATTTTATTTCGGGCGTATCCACTAAAGCGGTAAATTGCTGATATCTATCGAACCAAATATCGGACAACACCCACTTACTACCTCCGTTTTGCTCTTCTACTTTAAAAAATAGCTGAACGGTAAGGAGCTTATTTTTGTATAAAAATTTAGTTTCTACCTGTGCCATCCAGTTGGAGGAACGAAATTTTAAATATTCATGCTTCGATATCGCTTGTTTTTCAAACTGTTGTTCTAAACTACCGGAATTAAATTTTGCTTGATCTAAGAGGTAAGGAAAATACATTTGGCGTAATTTATCGGAATGATATTCTCGATTTTTAGCATATAAAATATCGCCTTTATGATCTTCTTCCCCATTAAAACGGCGAAAAAACTGGCTTACCTGCTTGGTTTCGGCATACATTTTTGCCAAAGCTACCTGATTATAATATTGAGCTTTGCTCGGTAAAATACCAATTAGTAATAAAAACAAAAAAAGGCTTTTTTTCATATTTTTATATTTTAAAATAAACCACATTACTTTAATAGTAAATTGTGAATTCTATAAACATTAACAATTATATAGAAGCAGATAAGTCATTTTAGTGAAAAGTTTTTTTGTGGTTAGTAAAATAAAAAAACGGTGTTCGATTCTTCATTCATACACATATTATGGTAAATGGCGAATTGTATTCTTCATTAATAATTCACCATCTACCATTCACCCTTTTATTTGTAGCTTGTTTCTTTCACGCGAATATCGCCCAAAAGTACATCCCAAAATCCGATTAAACGACCGGCAATTTGAGTTTGTTTACGCTCTACATATATCGTTATATCTTTTTTGGTTACATCTTTATAAACTAAGCCTTCTTTTGTTTTTCCCTCAAACTTCTGATAAACAGTAATTACACCTACATATCGACCATCTGGCTGAAGTTCCAAATCGCTGACATACTGAATATCGAACCAGTCGATGTTTACCTTGTCGTAGTTTAACGAAGCTAAGCGATAAAGATATTTTTCGATACTATAATATTTTACAGTCTTGCGCGAAAGAGAAGAAACGCCAATTTGGCTCCCTTCCATAAAAAGCTCTTTGGCGCGATCGATAGCGCGTGCAGATTCAGACAAAGGAGTTTCTTTGTTACCAATAATAGATATATACTTACTGAGGTCGCGTACTTTTTCCAACGCCAAACTATCAACGGCTAACTTTCTTTCGACAGAAAGTTTTGGTGGATTTACTTTTACGGCATTTTTCACCGCATTATCAACGGTATTCTGCGCAGTAGCAACAAATACCCATAAAGTAGCAAATATTGCAAAAATTATTTTTTTCATCTTTTTTAAATTTTAAAATGCTTCCAAGTCTAAAAAGACGTTGGAAGGTTTTGAAGCAATGGTGATTTATTAATTAAGAATTGTTAATTATGTTTCAAGTCCATTGATTTAATTTTGTGTTTATCATCAAAATAGAGTTTACTAATGCTGGCATTACTTTTTTTCTGTAATTTCAGATAGTTTAAGTAATCTTTAATTGTAGTGGGTTTATCATAGTCCTTATCATCGCCATTCTCAAACAAAATAATAAGAACAGGCGCATCCGGGCTGACGAACTTTTCCAATGTTTCTTTGATGACGGCATCGGCCTGAGCATAACTGGAAGCTTGCATTATTTTACTAAAATTATCCGAAAGTTGAGTTTCTAAAGGCATTGCTTTTTTATTCTTTTCGGCCAAAGCATTTGTTACTTTAGAGGATGCTTGTACCAGCAAATTCTGAATTTCAGTATCGCTATAACCGTCTTTTTTCATTTTTTTTATGAAAGTATCTTGTTGTTCTAAAGTCATGCTACTGCTTCCATTTGCAATGCTACGCAAAATTTCTTTATCAACATTCATCTGCTTGTTTATAATAGCTGCAGAATCTACTTTTACCACTGCATCCGGCTGTTTCACTATTGCTTTTTTAGATTTACATGCTGCAAGACTCAAAGCAAAAACGGCAATTATTGACATTAATTTCCAATTCATTTTCATATTTTTGATGGTTTAATTATTAGATACAAACTATTTAGGGCTTACATTCATAGGGTACTTCAAGCCCTTATATTCAGACAGTTCAGCACTAAAAGAGCCTACCCACAATTTCATAGCTATTTTTACGGGTATTTTAGCCTCATCAGCAGAAACCCATACATTTAAAGCATCTTTGTCTGTAAAAACAGTGCCCTTTTGGACTATGGGCATAAATTTATAGCATTTTACTTTACCAAAACTCAATTTTATGGTTTCGTAGCCAATAAAGCGTACGATTAAATCCCAGTTTTCGCCCTGAAAAAAAGTGTGAATGGTAATTTTATCGCCAATTTGAATATCTTTTTTAACGATGTTTCGTAATTCATATATAGCAGAAAGAATATCGAAAGTACGGTTGGGAATACTGTCTTTTTTGACCTTGCGACTGGCAATAATTTTATTTTTTTCGGGTAGAAAGTCTAAATCAATGTGATAGGTGTAATGGGGGCCTTCTGTCTGGTCTTCGACAGCGTGGTAGGGTAAGCCTGTATGAATATCGAAATAAGACTCGTAGGTGTCGTAAACATTATAAATTGCATCGGCAATTCCGATTGTTTTTCCGTAGCCTTTTGCATAAAAAATCTTTTTACCTTTATAGGTGGTGGTTTCGAGATTTAAAAAAGCCTCTGCCCCAATAATCCAGCCATATCCCACTTCATACTTTAAATATTCGCCAGATACATAACTATTATCATTTCTATGTTTAGTGTCTTGAGAAACAGTGAATGAAAATAGTATAAAACTTATTAGTGCCAATAAAACAACTTTTTTGTACATTTTTTTTAATTAAAATAAAACTAAGTTCTTAACGGGAAACGCAATTTTTTGTTTTTTATTTGAGAGTTGGAAAAAAGCAGAATTCACAGATAAGATGCAAATTATTATTCTAAAAAAATGTTAAAACTCTGAATGAATTGATGTCTTCTTTACCAGTAGCAAAGGCTTTGCTTTAAAAGAAACCCTTGCTATAAAGAATGCAAGGAGGAATATAAGCAGAAAGCCCGCTCGTGAACCCCAAAATTTAATTTCCGATTTTCAGTCCAACAACCAGTACATCGTCAATTTGTTTGCTATTCTTCTTCCAGTTATCAAATTCGTGTATTAGTAGTTTTTGTTGGGAGCTTAGGCTTTTTTTAGAATTTTGTAATAGAATTTTTTTTAATTTCAGTTTGGTATATTTGCGTTCTTGTTTACCGCCTATTTGGTCGGCAAAGCCATCCGAATAAAGGAAGATTAAATCCTGAGGGTGAAGCTGAACTCTTTTATTTGTAAAAGGTTTTTCAAGAATATGACTTCCAACCGGCTGGATATCTCCAGAAATATTATAGAGGATAAAATTTTCATTTTCAATCTGCTTGTTTATATCGTGCCCCTCTACTTGAGAGAAATTTCGGTTTCTAACAATCACCAAAGAACTGTATGCTCCAGCAAAATTAACGATTAAACTTTTTTTATCAATAATTAGTAGGGCGAGATCAATCCCATCGCCAATTTTATCTCTAGAAGAAATTGCGGTTTTAATATTTTGGCGCATATCGTTTAATAAATCGGCTGCTGAAAAGTTAAAATTATCAGTAAATTTTTCTTTAAGGATTGAAATCCCCAAAAGACTCATAAAAGCGCCGGGTACTCCATGTCCAGTACAGTCTGCTGCTACAAATACCTCTCTCTTGGATGTATTTTTATACCAGTAGAAATCACCACTAACAATATCACGTGGTCGATAAAAGATAAAATAGTCTTTAAAAACCGAAGATTCTGATATATTTCTGGGTAGCAAGGCATTTTGAATTCTTCCGGCATAAGTGATACTTTCGGTAATAGCTTTTTGCTTAAGTTCTATAATTTCTTTTTGTTTAATAATTTCATTAGTACGGTTCTTAACTTGTTCGTCCAGATGCTCGTACATATTTACGTTTTCGATAGAGATGGCTAATTGGGTAATTAATATTTCTAATAACTGCAGATTATCTTCGGAAAAAACGTTTGATAGAACTTTATTTTCAAGGTATAAAACTCCTTTTAAGATGGATTTATAGCGAATGGGTAGGGACAATACGGAATGAACATGATGCGCTTTTATATATTCATCACGGGCATATAAACTATTATTTACGGCATCTTTTATAATAATTTGGGTATTTAGTTTCTCAACGTAGCGAATAATACCATCTGGGATATTCTTATTATTCAGTTCTTTTTGTTTTATCTCTATAGAAATTTTATGATTAATAATATCGCCTTGTGCCACAATTTCCATTTCTCCATTTTTTTTATTTCTAAGGAGTAAAATTCCGGTATCTGCACCAACATGCTCAAGGATAATGGTCATGGTTTTTTCGAGTAATTTATCAAAAACAATCTCTCCAGAGATAATTTTAAAAGATTCCGCCAAAAATTCCATCTTTGAGGTGTATGAGCTGAGTGAACTACTTTTTCGACTAGAAGCATTTTTCTCCAATAAGGAGTTATTTTCGGTCTGGATAATAGCTGGAAATTGTTGTTTTAATAATTCTGCTTTAGCATGTGCACCCCATAAAGAATAGGCTATGTAAGCTCTATTTAAATAAAAATCGTGTATGCTTGGATTATTTACTTTTTGATTTAATTCTGCGGCTAATTCATAAGCAATAGCCTGTACACTCATCATATTTGTACTTCCAGCCTCTAAAATTGCTTTTTCAAAATCTTTTCCTGCTTCTACAATTTTATTGTCTATCTGTTTATTAATCGCACTAACAACATAGAATTTGGCTGCAAAATTTTCAGCCTTCCTTTGGCTCGCTTTTTTTAATTTTAATCCATTTTTTTTAATTTTCTTTTTCGATTTTCTTTTTTGCGAAGCAGATAATAATTCCCATGCTCTGAAACGAGCAATACTATCATAAAAGAAATAATCATATTGAGCATATAAGCCCATTAAACCGGCTACATATTTAGCAGCTTTTTGGGTTAGAACTAAAGCATTTCTTTTTTTATCAAAAATAATAGCGAGGAATAATTTATCAATATAAATATTGACGAGCGAAGTTCCATCATTTTCTAATTCATGTTTTTGAATCATTTTATTTTCGTCATAAAATGAGTTTACTAGAATATCTTGATTCTCTGTAGCTTCCTGCAAATTGTGATTACACGAGAGGACTAAATCTATTTGCGAAAGGGTAATCTCCTGATTTAACTGGACTAAAAAACTTTTGTAGTTATTGATTAAGTTATAATTATCTTTTAGATTATCGCCTTTAATAAAGCTGATATGGGCAATTCCAATAGCAGCACTAACGGCATATTCAAAATCGCCGAGCCGAAGGGCTAATTTATATACTTCGCTCAATTGATTGATACATTCTTTAAATTCGTTTTCCCAGGTGTAGTGAGCAATATAAAAGAGGTATTTTACCTGTGCCTCAAAAATATTATTTGGAAATTTTTTACTAATTGCTAATCCAAGATAAGCATAAGCAATTCCTTTGTCTATATTCCCAAACAAACCATTTACTAAAACACCATAGGCAATAAAACCAACAGCCGAAACCGGCGATAATCCATATCCTAAGGTAATACTTATCATTTTAAAAACAATCAATGGGAAAAGATTGGGATCGGCACGATAGAGGGTAGTTACTAATGCTCCCATAATTTCCATGGCCATTTTTAATTTTTCATCCTGAATAAAAGACGATTCTAATATTTGTGAGTGTTTATATTTCCGCAAGAGTACTAAAATCTTTATAAGCTCAAATCCTACAATTGCCTGACTGGATTTTGCAGGTAAATTTACCCCTAAAAGTTTTAATAATTTTTTGGCTTTTGTAAGGGTTTCATTTTGTTTGTATTGGGCAATAGAAGCGTAAATTTCAATTTTCAGAAATTCCGCTTTTTTAATCTCTGTATCGGCAAGATATAAAGCTTCTGCAATAATTCTATTCATTAATTCAAATTTGCCGAGTAATTGAGCAATGGTGGCATAATTCTTAAATAAAAGAAATCGCTTGTCTTTATCCACCTCTAAATTAAATTGATTAAGTAAGTTTAAAGAAATTCTAAAATGCTCTAAGGCCGTATCTAAAGCTCCTGCATTTTTAGATTTTAGGGCTACTTCAATATTTAGATAAAAATTTTTTTCAATTAATTTTAAATCGGAAAGTTTGGGTAGGCTAATATTGAAATGCTTGACAAGATCGAAGATATAGGAAGGATTATTTTTATATTTATTAAGCAAATTTAAGGCGATTTTTAAATGGGTATTTATTTTATCCTCTTCATCAAAATCATAATATAAAGCATTTATAATACGCTCATGAATAAACGAATAACTTGTATTTGAGTTTTCCTTAATGATAGAAATAATTAAATTATTTTTTAGAGCAGGGATAAGAGCCTCTTTAATTTGATCAAGCGATTGGGAAACTAAAATTTCGATATCGGCAATATCAAAGGAGAAACCGAGACAAGAACAAACTTTAAGAACATCTTGTGTTTTTTGGGGAAGTTTAGTAATCCGCTTGGCTACTAAATCGGCTACCGAATCGGAGCTTTGTAATTTCAGAATTTCTTTTAGATTACAGCCCCATAAGACTTTTTGTGTATCATAATAAATTAATTTCTTTTCGTATAGATTAAGTATTAACTCTCTCAAAAAAAATGGATTACCAAGCGTCCTTCCTTGAATTGTTTTAACGATTTCTTCTTCGATAGAAAGCGGACGGTACAATAAATTGGAAAGGAAATCGGCGGTTGAGTGTATGTCTAATCCCTGAAGGAATAAGGTGAAATTATATTGTGGATTTTTATCTAATTCTTCTTTCAATCGCGCAAGTGATTTATTCTCAGTTAATTCATTTTTTCGATAACTGGCGATAAACATCATATAGGACGAAGAATTGCTTTTGAGCATCGTATTAATAGCCTCTAAGCTTGCTCTATCTGCCCATTGTATATCATCAAAAATTAACAAAAGAGGCATCTCGTAGGAGGCAAAACTCTGCAGAAAATTTTGGAAGGTATAGTCGAAACGATTCTGATTTTCCTGAGGATTAAGCTTTGGTGGGGTAATTTGTTTGCCAATAATTAATTCTAATTCGGGGATGATGTCTATAATCAGTTGTCCGTTATTGTCTAAATTTTTGAGTAATTTATCTCGGATACGATTAAAATGTATTTCCAAATCACCGATAAGAAGCTTAAAAAAACGGGAAAAAGCCAAGTGAATGGCACTATAGGGTATGTCCTTTTCTAATTTATTAAATTTGCCCGAAATAACGATATAATCTTTTTGTACGGTAAGACGATAAATTTCATTTATCAAAGAGGTCTTTCCTATTCCAGGTTCACCAGAGATGAATAAACTAATAGGATTACCGTTTTCCAATAAAAGCATAGCTTCTTTGAGGCGTTTTATTTCAGTATCGCGCCCAAAAATCTTCTCTTGAAAATGGAGTTTCTGAGGAATATCATACTGTCCGGGTAGCCAGTTTCTTTCAAAGCTTTCGTGAGAGAAAAAATCTTTGGCATATTCCAGATCTTTAATAATACCATTGGCACTTAAATACCTATCGGCCGGAGATTTGGCTAGGAGTTTATCTACGATGGCCGAAATTTCGTTGGGAATACTCGAATTAACAAAGCTCATAAAAACAGGCATCTGGGTTAGATGTGCGTGTAGATATTCGCGTGTAGATGAGGCTTTGAAAGGATAAGTTCCGGTAAAGAGTTCGTATAATATTAAGCCGAAGGAGTAAAAATCAGTACGATAATCTATGGTGGTTTGTATTTTTCCCGTTTGCTCTGGCGAAGTGTAAGCAGGGGTGCCTACCCAGGTCTGGTTATAGATTTCTGTAGATTGGTTAACAAATTGCGAAGCTAAGCCAAAGTCGATAATTTTAATCTCTGATTTAACTGGATTGATGATTATGTTATCTGGTTTTAAATCACTATGAATAATATCTTTATTTCCTATTTCTAATAGCCCTTTAGCTATTTTTATGGCAATATTAATTTTATAATCTATGGAATATTTACTACTTATTTTTTGATTATCAATAAATTTCCGAAGACTAATACCGTCTATTTTTTCGAGTATTAGCGCCAATCCAACGGGTGTTTCCACCAAATCATAGGCTTTTACTATATATTTTGAATCTAAATTATTTAAAATACTTAGTTCATTGACCAGATGCTTATAGGCGGGAAGGTTAAAATTTAACTTTTTAACCGTTTTTAAGATAAGATTTTTCTGCTTTCCGTCTAAAGCGACATATAAGGTATAATTACTGGTATCAATCAGAGTAGAAATAATTTTAATTTTCTTATATTCTTGCATAAGTTTTATGACTTAAAGCTCAAAATTGAGTAATTTTTTATTATTAATTAATTTCGAAAAAATAATCCACCAAATCCAATTATTCAGGCCATAAGGTAAGTATCCCATTAATCCCAAAATAGGCATTTCAAAAATATGCACAACATTTACATAAGCAATATTGTAAATCCAATAACCTGGAACATAGGAGAGAAAGGGATGATGCTGTGCACTCAGAAAATTATTTCCCTCCCAAAGTAAGCCCATAATAAAACCGGCTAAGGCCATTAGCAGAAGGGGACTCCAGTTGCCTTCTTTTATTTGGCTAAAAGGATTGGGTATTTTATACCTAAGTAATAGTAAACTAAGAATAAGTAGAGGGCCTACCCATAGATAAGGAAAGAGCAAATTAGGAAAAAAAGCTAAAAAAAACAATAAAAGAATAGAGAAATAGAGTAAAAGGTTAATCATTGGTGATTTTAAAGAAATGGAAAAGCCTTTTGTATATCTATTTTTCAATTTTGGAAAGGTATTGAGTAGAGTATAAACTTCAAAAATAGTGGGAGCCAAAGTAGCTGCGCCCACAAAGGCATAAATATTAAATGATACTTTGCTCATTTGATTCGCTAAAGGATAATACCAGTTTTCGCCAACATAGAAATTAAGATATTCAAAGAATAACCAACTAATGGCTGAAGCAAAAGCGAGTATTAGACTTAGGCCAGCATAAAGGGATAGTATCGATTTTTTATGATTGCGGCGATAAACAAAGCCATCTATAACTAAAATCAAACTAAAAAAAACAAAGACAGGATTTCATAGTTTAATTCAAAAATACCCGAGTTATCCTTTTTCCTATTACAAAATGGGAATATTATATTTAAAACTGAAAGAGTATAAAAAAGCTAAAGATTATTTTCGACAAGCAAGTCTTCTTTCCGAAAGTTTGGGAGAAGCATATATTGGAATTGGTATGTCATGGTATTTTTTAAATAAACAGCAAAAAGCTAGAGCTTCTTTTTTGAAAGCAAAACTTTATCCATCC
>CAYQXT010000067.1:0-13036 GCA_964421365.1 uncultured Bacteroidaceae bacterium | reverse complement strand
CAGACTCTGCCCATATTACCTGTAATGCCGCTCTGAAAACTTATGCTGATAACGGAGGAGTGATTTGGTTGCAAGGTCTTGATTTTTTATACGATGTTTATGGTAGTAAATATTCGGTTACTAATGCTACGGGCGATTCTATTATCGAGGCCTTTTCAGCAGGCGATTTTGCCTACGATTATCTTGGAATCAAGAATTATGTTGCCCAATCTCACGCCAATGATGGGGGGCCTGGGGTAGCTCAGTTAGACAAAGCCGAAAACAATGATATTACTACTATAGATCCTATAAAATGGGTATATTCCGGCATGTGGTATGTAGATGCTCTTGAGGCCACTGATAACGCAAAACCATTATATTATATGGGGCCATCTACTTATGATTTCTCTTTGTATTATGCAATGCTATATAATAAAAAGGACAAAGCTCAGTTTGTAACTTCTACTTTTGAAACGGCTCGTCTGGATACCCAAGACAATACAAACGAACTCGTAAAAGAAGTTTTAGATTATTTCAAAAAACAAAATCAAACATCGGATGTTGAACATATCCCTAATGAAGTTATTGGATTTAAAGTTTATCCAAATCCTGTTAGTAATCAATTGTTTGTGAATTTTAGATTAAATAAAGCTCAAACTATTAATTTGCAAATTAGCGATTTAAGTGGGAAGATTGTTTTTCGTGAAAAATTAAATGCCAATACCTCTTTACAAACTCAAAACATAAATATAGAGTCTCTTAGCGAGGGAGTTTATAATCTAAGTATCTTTTCTTCAGAATTTATAAGCAACCAACGCATCGTAATTGTAAAATAAAGCATTTTTTTAAGCCTGTGAAAATATTCACAGGCTTTTTTGTTTTTGCCTATAAGGTTTTCTTTTTTAAAACTTTCAAAATCCCAAGTATTATGAAAAAATTATTAATCTTTGTAATCGTTTTAACTGTACTTAATTTTTCTATAAAAGCACAGGTTTCGAAAAAAGAAGTTATCACCATCGCCAAAAATTTTTTAAGTCAAAACAGACATAATAATTTGAAATCTACGCTACCGAGCAGCCCTAAAGTCATTAGAGATGCCAAACAAAGTATCCTTGCTTATGTATTAAACTTAAAACCTCGGGGCTATATTATTGTTGCACCGAGTAAAGCTATAAGTCCAATTATTGCTTTTTCTTATCAAAATAATTTTGACTTTACCGATAAGCCCAACAATATTTTATTGAATATACTCAAACAAGACATGGAACAGCAGTTAGGCTGCATAGGCAGTCAGCTCTCCGAAGAAGCCATGGAGCATATCGCCAGAAACAAATCAAAATGGAACGATTATTCACAGAGCAAGTTATTGCTTAAAAAGGCCACAAGTATTCAATATGGCCCCTTATTAAGCGATATATGGGGAGGTGTTAATTGTTATGATCAGGATAGCAACACTATTTATACCGGAAATTACTTTACGCCCAATCACTACTCGCCGGGCTGCGTTGCAACCAGTTTAAGCCAAATTTTAAATTATCTACAGTGGCCAGAAAATGGAACTGCTTCTCATACCGATTACGACAATAGTGGTAATTCTCAAGGAAATTATTATGCTAATTTTGCTAACACCACTTATGATTATGCCCATATGCTCGATAACTACCAATATGAAATTTCTTCTGATGAACAGCGAAGAGCCATGGGATTATTAGCTTATCACTGTGGCATTGCTTTAGATATGGATTATGAAAACTATGGTTCTACCTCAAATATAAATCGTACTCCGGCTGTCTTAAATAACTATTTCAGAGCAACCAGCCATTACGAAGATGCCTCTTGGTATTATTTTTGGCCTCGCTTAAGGGCAAATTTAGAAGACGGATATCCTGTACAATTTGCCTTAAAAGCAACCAATGGTGCCGGACATGCCATGGTTTGCGATGGCTATCAAATAGATAATACCGGAACAAAATTTTATCACTTGAATATGGGCTGGTGGGGAGCTTGCAACAACTGGTACAATTTACAAGCTTCTTTCAGTGCTTGTGGATATTCTATTATTAATGGTGCTGTTTTCGATATACATCCAAATCCCCTAATGAAAGAAGCTATAAGAAGCAACGAAGAAAAAAAATTTACTTTAAGCTGGAGAGTTAGCCAACATCTTTCTGCCGAATCTTTTGAAATAGAACAATCTTTTAATGGAGGAGCTTGGACTATTGTTGCCGAAAATATTACAGATACAATATATTCTATGAGCGTAGCAGATGCTGGTCTGTATCAATTTAGAGTTCGTGCAAAAATCAATGGAGGATATTATATCAACAGCTATTCCAACTCAATTTCTGTTGTTGTGAAAGATGATTTAACATTCCTCGATTTCGATGGAGATGATTCCTTTTTTATCCGAGACAATGCAAACAATGATTTGGATATCTCATCCAACTGGACAATCGAAACATGGATAAAAATAGATAACCGTACTTCAGGAACTTATCCTGTGGTACTTGACCGCCAAAATGTTTTCTCCATGTATTTGATTTCAGATATAGAAGGGGACTATGGCATCCGTTTTGTAGCCCGAAATTCTTCCGGTAGCATTACTGCCTCTGTCCGTTCTGATTATTCTTCTACATATATGTATTATAATGAATGGAATCATATTGCCCTTACCCGAGATGCTTATCAAACCCGATTATTTATAAACGGACATCTCGTTGACTCTTCTACTGATATAGACTTTAATTTAAGTGCATCAACTAAAGCTTTAAATGTAGGGGCTCGCTATTGGGGAAGCTACGAACGTTATTTAGACGGCAAAATTGATGGTCTATCTATTTCTTCTCGAGCTAAATATATTAATGATTTTACCCCTATACGTTTTGATAAATTCACTCCCGATGCCTATACAAAACTCTTAATCTCTATGGACGAAGGAACTGGTACTGCTTTAGAAGATGCTTCGGAAAATTTTACAGGTATCGCTCTTAGAAGCTCACCCAATTTAGCAAATTGGATGTTTGAAAGTTATACGAAATCGGCATCGACAAAAAAAGGAATAAAAGAAACAAAGCCAAGTTTACTGGAAAATATAGAAATTTATCCGCTTCCTGCACAAAATTATCTATTTTTAAGATATAGACTAAATACTAATCAAGATGCAAAATTGCAGATATTTGATTTAAACGGACGTAATATCAAGACAATTTATTTTCAGGCCACAAAAGGGCTTCATATACGTCAATTTGATATAGAGAATCTAAAAAATGGAATTTATTTTCTGCAATTCATTTCTCAAGAAGAGATAGTGAAGAAGAAATTAATTATAAATAAATGAAATTAGATAGCCTGGCAGAAATAAAATTCTGCCAGGCTTTTAAATATTACTAAATACAAAATATTTTATGCAAAAATTTTTTATCCTCATTTTCTTTTTGCTGCCGGAAATTCTCTGTGCACAAACAGTGAGTTTTACCGAACAGAAGATTGTGTTCTCTCATTTTGTCTCAATAAATTATTCAAACCAAATAAAAATCTACAAGCTGCCACTAGCCACTTGCTTTTATTCCGATAATTTTTTCCTTATCATTAGCAATAATAAAAATATCAGTCCTATCCTTGCTTTTTCTCTACAAAATGGAATAAAAGATATAAATAACGAAAAGAACATTTTTGATACATTTTATGGGCAAATAGCTTTGAAAAATAATAAAGTTAACTTTAAAGCACAAAAAGAGTGGAGCTTTTGGCTGTCAAAGAAAAGAAAGAAATCTCTTCTTTCGCAAACTTATAGCCCCCTGATAAAGTCTCTTTTTGGACAAGTAAATTGCCACGATGAAAATAGTCATATAATTAATGTGACGAATTTATACACACCTAATAATGTAGCAGTTGGTTGTGTAGCTATTTCTCTAACCACTATTTTAGATTATTTTAAATGGCCAGAACATGGTATGCGTCAAAAAACATATACCGATAATTTGGGGTATCTACGAGGTGAACATTCGGCCGATTTCGAAAATACAACTTATGATTTCGACCATATTTTAGAGCGCTATAATTACCGCAATTCTACACAAACTCAGCGTCAGGCTTTGGGCTTACTCGCTTACCATGCTGCCGTATCGCTAACTATGGATTTTGAAACGCTGGCTCCACTTCTAACGTAAACCGCATTCCTACTGCTTTATATAAATATTGGCGTTACTATGGAGAATATAATTCTAATAGTTCGGAAGCTTTTTACACAAATATAGACAGCATGATACAAAGAGGAACCATTGTCCCTTTAGCTATCGCTTCTATTAATGGTGCTGGACATTCGGTAGTTTGTTCGGCTTATAAGATTGATGATAGCGGACAAAAATTTTATCACCTGAATATGGGTTGGTGGGGGAGCAGCAATGGATGGTACCAAATACAGGCTAGTTTTAATGCCGGAGGTTACTCTAAAATTAAGGGAGGGGTTTTTAATATCGTCCCTACACCCGAGCTAAAGATAGAAACCACAGAAACAAAAATTTATTTATCGTGGATTTTGCCCCCTAAAATATTGGTAGATAGTTTCCGACTCGAAATGTACAAAGACGAGCAAGATTGGGTTAAAATCGGTATCTTTACAGAGCTTAATGAATTTGAAATGGAAAAAAATGATTCCTCAAAATATACTTTCAGGCTACGTGCCTACTATAAACAATTCCCTTATGTAATCTCGTGGTCGAATTATGCCAAATACGAAAAACAAGAAAATACCGGTATTTTTAATAACGAAAAACAAAATGTAAAAATATTCCCCAATCCGGCCACTAACAGAATTTATTTCCAAATTCCGGCCAGATTTACTAAATTTGATCTGAAGATATTCGACATAACAGGAAAACTAATGAAAAGCAAAATAATAACAGACCAAAAATATATTAATATAGATGATTTGCAAGCCGGTAGTTATATTTTTAGAATTAAAAATAAACAATTTTCGGCACAAAATATTTTTATTAAAAAAGAATAGGGGGAAAAAAGAAAAAAAACATCTATAAATAAAGATAGAGCGTTTTTCATAGTAGTAGATTAGTGATTTATTTAATCGGAAGCCTATTATAGGCTTCCGAATTTAGAAAAACAAATTTAATTTTAATTTTACGCTAAAATTAGCGATAATGAATGAAGATTTTAACCATATAATAATAAAATATCTCACCAAAGAAGCTTCTAAAATTGAAGAAAAGAAGTTTTTGGAGCTTATTTCTAAGAACGAAAAAGCCAGAAAAGAATTTGAAGAGTTTAAAATGATCTGGAAGAAATCTAAAAGATTGAAAACAAAATTCAATTCGGAGAAAGCCTGGAATATTTTAAAAGATAAAATAGAGAAAAAACAAGTATTACGTAGAATACTTTGGCGTGTTGCCGCTGTTTTTGTCGGTTTGATAGTACTCTCCAGTTTTCTTTATTTAGACTATTCTCATACCGAAACTATTTATGCTTCTAACAAAATTCGTAAATATATTTTCCCCGATTCCAGTGTTATCTATTTGAATAAAAATTCTCAAATAAATTTCAAAAAATCTATGTTTTTTACTTTCGACCGAAAAGTAAAACTCAAAGGGGAAGCTTATTTTGAAATAACCAAACGGAAGGGACGTAAATTCACCGTATTAGCTCAAAATCTTAATGTTCAGGTTTTAGGTACAAAATTCAATGTACGAACCAATAAAGAGCAATCGGAAGTAGTATTATCGAGAGGGAAAGTCCGATTGTTTAATTTCAAAAATACTACACAAGAAGTAATTATGCACCCTGGCGACTATGTGAGTTATAATGCCAAGTCAAATAAAATTAATAAGCAGATAGTTAACCCATTAGTATATACTATCTGGCGCAAAAATCAGCTAATTTTTAATGATTTCAGTTTAGAAGAAATTGCCCGTATTATTAATAATCAATTTGGTAAAACATTGATTATCAGAAACAAATTGCTATTAAATAAACATTTGAAAGGATCTGCTCCTTCCGATGATTTGAAAATACTTATAGAAGCTTTATCCGAAATAATTAATAGAAAAATAATTAACCGTAACGATACAATCATAATCGAATAAAACAATAAAAAACAATGCGAAAATTTATACTATTGATAGGACTTTGCGTCCTTATGGGAAATTTACATGTTTTTGCCAAAGATAACAAAGCTATGAGCCTAAAGATTTGGCAACATGACAAACAGGCTAACAACCTTATTATCAAGCTTCAAAAAAAATACAATGTATTTATTACCTACGAAAGTGATTTATTCAAGGATTTTACCCCTCCGCCAGAAGATAAAATTCTGAATGCAGGGACTATTGAAAAGGCTTTTGATGAAATGTTTAAGGGAACTAAGTTTAGATACAAAAAAATGAGGAAGGATTTTTACATTATTCTAATGCAAAAAAAAATATTTAAAGAATCGAATTTACCTTCAGACACCTCTATCGTGATAGATGGAGTGGTTTATGATGAAGCAGGAATTGCTTTACCCGGAGCAAATGTCCTCCTTAAAGGAACATCTTTGGGAACGATTACCGATTTAGACGGACATTTTACTCTGAAAATAAAAAATCTTAAGGCTAGCCTTGTTGTCAAATTTATTGGCTATCAAATTCAAGAAAAAAAGATTGCAAATCAACGGCATTTTGAATTCAAATTAGAGCCACAGACAATAGGATTAGATGAAGTGGTGGTGGCAGGTGTGGCTGGAAAAACAAGTGTAAAAAAGCTTACCGTTACGGTGGAAAAAATTAATGCAGAGCAATTAAACGAAGCACCAGCTTCTTCGGTAGCCACTTCCTTGCAAGGCAAAATTGCCGGTGTGCATATTACTCAAGCCTTTGGAACCCCAGGGAGCGGAGCATCAATCCGTTTACGAGGTTCAACCTCCATTACCGGAAATCAGGCTCCTTTAATTCTCGTTGATGGAAACATTTTTGAAAGTTCATTGGCTGATATGAATGTGGACGACATCCAATCTATCGAAGTGGTTAAAGGGGCTGCCGCTGCCTCTCTTTATGGATCTAAAGCAGGTAGTGGTGTAATCCTTATTACCACCAAAAGAGCGAGCAATTTAAAAGAGGGGAAAACTCAAATTAAAGTTAGAAACGAATACGGCGTATCGGCGATTAGCAAAAAAGTGGCTCTATCCAAACATCACCCTTACCTCCTCGCCGATGATCATGCCGATTATAGTACTTTTACTAAATATGCAGGTGTTAGATACGATGATAAAGGAAATGTGGTACGGGGAAGTCGACGCTTAGATAACGATCATTATGCCGATAATCCCTATGGGGTAGTAAAAAATAATCAAGCCAATTTTTTTAATCCCGGAAATTATTACACTAATTATATTAGTATAGCCAATCGTTCTAAAAAAACAAACATTTTCGTCTCTTTCGAAAATAATAAACAAAGCGGAATTCTATTTGCCACAAAAGGATACAAGCGTCAGAATTTTAGAGTTAATGTTGACCAACGTATCAGCGATAAACTAAAATTTTCAAGTTCTAATTTACTTATTAATACTAAATCTGATAATCCAGGTTCTAATAATGCTTTTTTCGATTTACTCTTCCTTTCGCCCGATGTGAATCTTGAAGCTCCAAATGCTGATGGAGCCCCCTACAATATTAAACCTGATCCTTGGAGCTTACAAGAAAATCCCCTCTATCCGCTCTATTATCGCAAAAGAAAATCTTTACATACTTCACTCCTAAGTAATGCGATAATTACATATGAACCAATTGAATGGATTAGTCTGAAGGCTAAATATACTATCGAAAAACAAAATAAACATTGGAGTACTTACACCCCCCGTGGCTATCTCTATGGTGGCGGACAATATATAGATGGAAGTATCTTTAAAGAGCAATATACCTCTACATATCAAACCTTTCAGACTACTGCCTTTTTCAACAAAATTTTTGGAAAATTAACCACAAAAGCCAAACTCAGCTATTTGTATGAAGACAAATCTTATTATGATTTTAGCGTAACCGGAAGAGAATTTATTACCGCAGATGTTCCTCAATTAAACAATACCAATCCAGAAAAAGCTTCTTTAAATTCCTATCAAGGAATTATACGCGCTGAAAATATTTTTGGAATTCTTGATATGGACTATAAAGGTCGTTACCTAATATCGGGTCTTTATCGTATGGATGGTTCTTCCCTTTTTGGAGCAGATGAACGTTGGAACCCCTATTACAGACTATCCGCAGCATACCGTATTTCTCAAGATTTTAAAATCCCCGGTTTTGACGAACTAAAAATTAGAGCTGCCTACGGAACAGCAGGTCAAAGACCCGGATTTTCTTATCAGTATGAAACATGGAAAATTATTAATGCTGCCCTGCGTAAATCAACTTTAGGAAATAAAAATTTAAAACCTTCGGAGTCTGGAGAATTAGAAATTGCTTTAGATGCGAGTCTCTTGGGTAAAATTAATCTTCAAATCAGCTATTCTAATACGAACACAAAGGATGTATTTGCCTTAGCTCCTTTAGCTTCAAATTTTGGCTATCCCAGCCAGTGGAAAAATGTAGGTACACTCTCGGCCAAATCTTACGAAGCTGCTTTGGGAATTAATTTAATAGATAAAAAAAATCTACATTGGAAATTTAATATTACCTTCGATCGTATTCGTCAAAAAATAACAAAACTAAACATCCCTCAGTATAAAACGGGCCCAAAAAGTGCCTTTCTTATTGCCCAAGGAGAGACTCTTGGAGCTATATATGGTTACAGATGGCTTACTCGTTTAGATGAATTGAGCAAACAATTACAAGAAGGACAAAAAATTACTGATTATACTATAAATAGCGATGGCTACGTAATCCCAATTGGTACAGAAGGAACCGTAAACGAAAAACCCATACTTTGGGATAAAGACGGAAACGGAGTACCTGATTTAACAAAAATTGGTGATGGGAATCCTGATTTTCATATGGGATTTAATAACACCTTCTCATGGAAAAATTTTCAAATTTATGCGCTGATTGATTGGAAACAGGGAGGGAATATCTATAATTATACCCACCAGTACACTTTTCGAGACAATAGAGCCATAGAATTTGACCAGTTTGGAAAAAACAAAAACCAAAAGAAAACCATTGACTATTATTCTAATTTTTACTACCACACCGCTTTAAATTCTTATTTCGTGGAAGACGGAACTTATGTGAAATTAAGAGAATTTTCGATGTATTACAAACTGAAAACTGCCGAATGGGGTTTTCTAAAAGGTCAATTGTCTTCCATTCGCTTTGGCCTGGTAGGCCATAACCTCTACACCTTCACACATTATTCAGGCTATGATCCCGAAGTGGCATCTGGATCCGATTTAAGCAATTTCCCTTTTGACAATTTTGGCTATCCCAATTACAGAACTTTCACCGCTTCTATAGAATTTAAGTTTTAATCAAAAAAAACAGAAAAAATGAAAATAATAAGTATAAAAACAATACTAATTCTTAGTACAATACTAAGTTGGCAAGCCTGTGCTAATCTTGATGTTGATTATCTTAATCTGCCCGATTACGATAAAGCCATGAGTAATTCAAGCGATGTACAGAATATTGCACAAAGTGCATTTTATAACTGGTATATGGCCAATACCTCAAGTCTTTCTCCTCGAATGGCCATGTGGGTAGCCGCCGATCAGGGCACTTGTTCGTGGGCAAACAGCGGCATGCTAGATTTGTCTTCCGAACCCCGGCAGGCTTTTAATAACGATGTTACCTATACTTATGCCTATATAAATGAAGACTATTACCAGAATCTTTACAGCACTCTATCTCAAGTAAATGATGTGCTTAAGGCCATGCAGCAAGGAATGCAATTTAACGATGGAAAAGATGATGCTAGGGTACAAGCAAATTGCTATTTCGTACAGGGAATCTGCCTCGGCTATCTCGGTTTGGTTTATGATAAAGGATTTATCATGAATGAAGAAACCAATCTGGATAATGTAAGTCTCTCATCTTATCAGGATATGCTTTCTGCAGCAAATTCTTCTTTGACCAAAGCTATAAAAATAGCAGATAATAACAGCTTTACTATTCCTGCCGATTGGTTTGGTGGAGACACTTATTCCAATACAGAGCTTTCGCAATTAGCACACTCTTTTGCCGCTCGTTTTCTTGTTTATGCTGCCCGAAATGCCGATCAAAATGAACAAACAAACTGGCAATCTGTTTTAGACCATACTATTGCCGGAATTCAAAAGCCTCTTGCTCCTTATATTGATAATGTGAAATGGAAAAATTATTTTTATCACTACACCATTCGTCCCGATTGGGCTAAAATTGATTTACGAATCATTCACCTTATGGACCCCAATTATCCTTTACGTTTCCCAGATGATGGAATATCACCTGGCACTGCAACATCTAAAGATGCCCGTTTAGAAAGCGATTTTAATTATACCCGTACAATTAATATGAAACCAGAGAGAGGTTATTATCATTTCTCTAATTACGAATACTCTCGTATTGACCTTGAATATAAAAGCGGAGTACTAACCGGATATGCAACGGATTTTAGCACCACCGAAAATGATTTATTCAAAGCCGAAGCTTATGTTCATCTTGGTAATTTATCCTCTGCTATCGACATCCTAAACAAGGGGACACGAATTTCTCGTGGTCATCTATCTCCTCTTCCGTCCAATGCTACCCAAACACAAGTCCTAGAGGCAATCTTTTACGAACGCGATATTGAATTAATTATGACCGGATTTGGAATCGCATTTTTTGATATGCGAAGACGCAATATGTTACAAAAAGGAACTTTACTCCACTTCCCAATTCCTGCTAAAGAACTAACTATTCTACAAATGCCTATTTATACCTATGGAGGAGTGAGCAATGCAGATGGGCTTAATACCTCTAATGGAGGATGGTTTAAATAATCCTGAATTTAATTAAGCCAAAAAAGTAATCCAATAAACCCCAAAATTTATATTGTAATTTTTTTAAATCCTTTAAAAAATTAATAATCAGACATATGTTGATTAAATCATAAATGTCAAAATAGAAAAAAATGAAAAAAATAAGATTGAGTCTTTTCCTTTTACTTACAAGTTTCTATATTTCTCAAGCCTGTACAACAGCTGTCGTTTCGGGTAGATATACTAAAGACGGACGACCTTTACTGCTTAAAAATCGTGATACATGGGCTGTTAAAAACATAATTCGCTATTTTAAAGCGAGGCCATATAGTTTTAATGCTTTGGTTAATTCTCGAGATTTAAAAGGGAAAAGTATTTGGGAAGGTCTGAATAGCGAAGGTTTTGCCATTATGAATTCGGCTTCTTACAACCTAAACGTAGGCGACATCACCAAACAAACTGGTTTTGAAGGCCGAGTTATGAAACAAGCCCTGCAATATTGCAAAACAGTGGACGATTTTCAACACATGCTCGATACTCTGCAAAAGCCCTATCGACTTGAAGCTAATTTTGGCGTGATAGATGCGCAAGGAGGGGCAGCTTATTTTGAACTGGGTAACCAAAAATATACAAAAATAGATGCCAATGACTCTAAAGTGGCACCCTACGGATACCTAATCCGTACTAATTATTCTTTTACCGGTAAAATGGGGATTGGAGGTGGATATATTCGCTATCAAACAGCTTCTGATTTGTTTTATAATGCGGTATCAACCGATCAATTAGATACTAAGTATATCGTTCAAAAAGTTGTACGTAGTCTAAAACATTCTTTAACCCAGCAAAATTTGGCCGAATACGGAAATTTACCCGCCGGACAAGCTAAATATTTTCATTTTCGTGATTTTATTCCACGTACAGGATCTGCTTCGGCTGTAATTGTTCAAGGGGTTAAAAAAGGAGAAAAACCAGAATTTGCAACTATGTGGACTGTGCTCGGATTTCCACTCACCTCAGTGGTTATTCCAACATGGGTTAAAGGTGGTAATAATTTACCCGAAATTGTAAAATATGATAACAATCTCAAAGATTCACCCCTATGTCATGCTGCTCTTAGCTTTAAGAAAAAATGTTTTCCGATTCGATTTGGTAAATCCGAAAGATACTATATCAATATAAATGCTTTACTAAATGCAGATAAAACGGGTTATATGCAAAAATTACATCCTATTGAAGAAGAAATTTTTGCACAGGCTAATCGAAAATTAGCACAGTGGCGAAAAACCAAAATGCAGCAAAAAGATATTATTGCGTTTTATGAATGGTTAAATAGCTATGTGAAAGAACAATATAAACAAAATTTGAATTATCAGTTTTAAAATAATCGTATTACAAAAATCTAAATAAATGAAAAAAATAATCTTTTTAAGCTTAATCGTTCTTTTTTTTACTGCTTGTCTGAAAAAACAAGAAACAAAAACTATGAAATTGAATAGTTCTAAATTAAAAGTAGCTGTTTTTGATGGAAATGGAGCAAGTGCTACTTGCGTAACAGAAACTTACGAAGCCTTGAAAATTGATACCACTATAACAGCCTCTATTCTGTATGCAACAGACATTATGCAAGGAAAATTAAAAAAATTAGATGTCCTAATTTTCCCCGGAGGGAGTGCCAGCAAAGAACTGAATAATATGGGCGAGCAAGCAGCCTCTAAAGTACTCGATTTTGTAAAGAAAGAAGGAAAAGGACTTGTGGGAATTTGTGCCGGAGGCTATTTGTTTAGCACCACCAAAGGATATCCCAGTTTGCGATTACTATCTGCTACCGAATGGGATAGAGCACATTACGATAAAGGGCGTGCTTTAATTCAATTTAAACCCACAGAAAAAGGACTGGAAATTTTTCCAGAACTAAAAAATCAAACCTGTTTTTTACAATATTATGATGGGCCGGTTTTGATGCCTGCCGATAGCGGGAAAAGTGGAAAAATGAATTATATCCAACTCGCTGAATATATAACCGATATTCATGTCCACAAAAGTTATCCTTCTGGTATAACTCCCAAAAAAACTTTTTTACTGGCCGAAGAAATAGGAAAAGGACGTGCAATTATTTCTGCCGGACATCCCGAAGCTACC
>CAYQXT010000066.1:0-13112 GCA_964421365.1 uncultured Bacteroidaceae bacterium | reverse complement strand
AATTTATTATTAATTTAAAAGATGATAAAGCTTATATTACTCTAAAGCAAAGTATGAGTTTAGAACAAGTTAATATTAAAGCTATAATAAACTCATTTCCAAATTCTATTTCTTTATCGTTCAAAATTAAAAGATATATAAAAAATACGAAAACCATAAAGGCAGAGATAAAAAATTATAATCTAAGTCCACTCGATTTTTCAGACAAACAATTAAATTTCACTGATGAATTAGACCAGATAGATAAAATTATTTGGACTAATATGAATACAAAAACCTTACAATATATCCGTAATTATAAACTTTCGCAAACAAAAACAATACAGAAAGTCCCAATAAATAAAGACTCTGAGTCAATATACAAAAATAGTCATTACACCAGTATTGCCGTAAAAGATTTAATTTTCAAAGAAGGTTATGCCGAAACAACAAAATACATTAAAAAATTAGACAGGGAATTAGAATTTCAATTTTATAATAAAATAATCACTCCCTCTTTTTCGCTTCTATCACGTTATTTATACAGCGAACTAAAGAACAGGGCTTTAAGAGCACGATTTAAAATTCAGACCAAAGAAGATGGCAGCGAAGAAATTAAATCTTATGCCGATATTATCAACAACATAAATTCAGATAAAATTAAGAAATACCGATTTCAGGCGATGAAAAAAGTGCTTCGTCAGGATTTTTCCGAATATAAAGGAGCGAGCTCTCTGGATTTAGACAGCTATTTTTCTCTTTTATTCGATACAAAATTTAAGCCAAAAAATATATTCAATAATGAGAATGAATTTATTATGGAAATTGCTGAAATACTAAAATGTCCTCACCCCTTGAAAATCAAATACCTATTAAAGCATTATGTATTTAATATTATGAGAATAAGATATATCCCGTATCCCTTGTCTCTATTATTTTTAATCGAAAAAGAAAACAGCTATTTTTTAATTTGGGAGACTATCAAACTACGAAAACCCACGGATATCTGGCATCTGGCCAAAGATGCCGAGCAGATTAGCCAATCCATAGACCAAATCCCTTTATTCATACAAGCCATAGAGGAAAATGGGAAAAAAGCACTTCCTGAAAATATAGACGCCAATCACCATCGAATTGATTATAATTACAGTACCTTAATGAAAGGCTTTGATATTTGGAAAGAAGAACTCCAGCATCTAATGAAAAAACAAGATAAGCAGTTGTGAATGATAAATTCTCTTTGTCACCATAAACTGCTCCCTAAATTCAAGTAATAAACGCAATTTTTCAAGAAAGTAAATATAAAATATAAACAGATAAAATATAGTTCGATGATAAAAGCCGAGGCCAAACGTCTCGGATTTTTGGATTGTGGAATTGCCAAAGCACGTTTTCTCGAAGAAGAAGCTCCAAATCTGGAGAATTGGCTCAAAAACAAGCGTAATGGTGAGATGCACTATATGGAAAACCACTTTGATAAACGACTTGACCCTCGAAAATTAGTACCCGGGGCAAAATCCGTTATTTCTTTACTTCATAATTACTTTCCCAAAGAAACACAACTAGATAACGATGCGCCACGGATAGCAAAATATGCTTATGGCGAAGATTATCATTTTGTTTTGAAACGTAAAACTCGCCAATTGTTACAATTTATCCATGAAAATATCGGTCATGCAGAAGTACGAATTTTTACCGACTCTGCCCCTGTGATGGATAAAATTTGGGCAAAGCTGGCCGGTATTGGCTGGCAAGGAAAAAATTCAAATATTATCACCAAACAAGGTTCTTATGTTTTTATTGCCGAGATAATTATTGATTTGGAACTCAGCTATGATACCCCCATACAAGACTACTGTGGCACGTGCAAACGCTGCCTGATTTCCTGTCCGACTCATGCCATTATCAAGCCCGGAGTGGTCGATGGAAGCAAATGTATCTCCTATTTCACCATAGAACTACGCGACAAAATTCCCGAAGAAATGCAAGGGAAAATGGCAAATAATGCTTTTGGCTGCGACATTTGTCAGGATGTTTGCCCCTGGAATTTCAGAGCCGAAGCCAATCAAGAGCCAGCATTTGAGCCTCATCCCGATTTAATAAAAATGAGTAAAGAAGAATGGTTTAGCCTTTCTGAAGAGAAATATCGTGAAGTTTTTAAAAAATCAGCCGTTAAAAGAGCAAAATATTCCGGTTTTATGCGTAATTTAGCCTTCTTACAAAACAAAAATCTACATACATGACCAAATTTTTACTTTACCTTTTTTTTCTCTTTCCATCCATGTACTCCTATGGGCAGTCCAAGCAGGAAAATATAATCGACTCGCTAATAAACCAGTGGCATAAAGCAGCTGCCACTGGAGATGAAACGGTGTTTTTTAACCTGATGGATTCCAGTGCCATATATATTGGAACAGATGCAAGCGAGCGCTGGACAAAAGACGAATTTTACCGTTTTGCCATGCCCTATTTCAGCAAAGGCAAAGGCTGGAACTTTAAACCCATCGAACGACAATTATTTATTTCGCCCGATAGTTCAGTAACCTGGTTCAACGAAACGCTTAATACATGGATGGGTGTCTGTAGAAGCTCTGGTATTCTCTTAAAAAAATCAGACACATGGAAACTCGAACAATATCACCTCTCGGTAACGGTGCCTAACAAAAAAATGAAAACTTTTATTCGTAAATGTAATACTCCTGTAAAACAAAGAGTACGATAATTTTGTGTCTAAAAAAAAAATTACTAAATTTACCTTCAAAAACTTTATGTTGCCACGGTTTGTCTATCTATTTTGTTTGATTTTATTGGCTCCCGTTCATTTGTTTGCACAAAACAATTGGAGTCCAAGGGTAGTTTACTGGTATAAATGTAACGTGGCTAAACAAAGAAATCCTTCCTCAAAAAACTATGAATATACCATACGGCCGGGAGGCGATTTTATCTTTAGCGGCTCTGTCGATGAATTTGATGAAGCCCTTTGGTCGGAATACCGAAAAAGAAGGATGGTAATTGGCCCATTCTGGGATATAGAAATGGCCGGATTATCAATAGAAACTTACCGGAATAAATTTCGACGAACTCCCAAAATGGATGAGGATATAAATAAAGAAGTTTTCTGGTATTTTATCTTCATTAAGCAAAAACGCGGATACGCAGAATGGAAAATTAAATCTGAAACAGTATTTTCCGGTTCACTGGAAAGTTTCAATGCTGCCATAAAAATTGGAAGCGATGATGAATCCGTCATGATAGGTCCTTTTCTAAACGAAAAAGCAGCCCAAGTTTCGATTAGTCATTTTTCTAAACTCAGATAAACCAGAAACGAACAAACAGGATGCTAAAAAGAGCAAGCCTGCTTTAAAATAGAGACACCAGCTAAAGTGGAATATTCCCATGTTTTTTCTTCGGGAGATTATCCACCTTATTTTCTAACATTCTGAATCCTCTGATTAATCGTTCCCGAGTAAGCCGAGGTTCGATTATCTCATCTACATATCCCCTGCCGGCAGCAGCATAAGGATTAGCAAACATATCCCTATACTCTTCTTCTTTTCGTTTCAGTATTTCCTCCGGATTATCCGATTTTTTTATCTCTCTGCGAAAAACAATCTCGGCTGCACCTTTAGCACCCATAACAGCTATTTCGGACGATGGCCATGCAAAATTCAAATCTGCCCCAATGTGTTTGGAATTCATCACATCATAAGCTCCACCATAAGCCTTTCGAGTAATTACAGATATACGCGGAACAGTAGCTTCCGAAAAAGCATACAGAAGTTTGGCTCCATTCGTAATAATCGCATTCCACTCCTGGTCCGTTCCAGGTAAAAATCCGGGGACATCCACAAATACCAACAATGGAATATTAAAGGCATCGCAAAAGCGTACAAAACGAGCGGCTTTTTTGGAGGAATTAATATCCAACACTCCGGCCAAAAAAGCGGGTTGATTAGCAACAATTCCGATGCTTTTCCCTGCCAGACGGGCAAAACCAACTACCATATTTTTAGCAAATTCTTTATGCACTTCAAAGAATGTTACTTTATCTATCACCCCTTCAATCACCTCCTTAATATCGTAAGGAAGATTTGGATTTTCTGGGACAATCGTATCTAATTCAGGACGGATTTCATCATTTTCGGAATAAGGAAGCTGTGGTGGCTGTTCCTCACAATTTTGGGGGATATAAGATAACAAACGCTTAATATTGTCAATCGCTACGACTTCGTTGGCCGCGATAAAATGAGCAACTCCAGATTTGGAATTATGAGCCATAGCTCCACCCAAATCCTCCGAACTAACTTCCTCGTGAGTTACCGTTTTTACCACATTAGGGCCGGTTACAAACATATAAGAGGTCTGATCGACCATGATATTAAAATCGGTAATAGCAGGACTATATACTGCACCGCCGGCACAAGGCCCCATAATAGCCGAAATTTGTGGGATAACACCACTGGCAAGGGTATTCCGATAAAAAATATCGGCGTAGCCCCCAAGAGAAACAACACCTTCCTGAATACGGGCTCCACCCGAATCATTTAATCCAATTACCGGTGCGCCATTTTTCATAGCCAAATCCATTATCTTTACAATTTTTTCGGCATGAGCTTCGGCCAATGAACCTCCCAGAACCGTAAAATCCTGAGAAAAAACATATACTATGCGGCCATCAATTGTTCCGTAACCAGTAACCACTCCATCGCCAAAAAAAACTTGCTTATCCAAACCAAAATCTTTACTGCGATGTACCACCAGTCGACCTAATTCCTGAAAACTTCCTTTATCCATCAAAAGTTCTATTCTTTCTCGGGATGTAAGTTTGTTTTTCTTATGCTGAGCCGCTATACGTTCCTGACCACCGCCTAATTGTGCCAGTTGTCGCTGTTGATTCAGATATTCGATTGTATTTTTTTCGTGCATAGTCTCTGATATAAAGTCAAAAAATAATTCAATTATACAAATATATATATTTATTTAAGAATTCTAAGTGGATTTAAGAAAATTTAAAAAGTTTGGGAAAAAGAGAAAAAACAATTAATTTAGTCAACAAACTATTACGAATAAGCGACTATCTAAAACAAATTTTATTTTAGAAATGAGAAGAAAAGAAAAAGAAATTACCGACAAAGAATTAATCCTAAAAATACTAAAAGGGTCGAAAGTTTGTCGATTGGCACTGAATGATACCGAAGTTCCCTATATTATCCCTTTAGACTACGGATATATAGAGGATGCCTTATATTTCCACTCGGCCACAAAAGGTACCAAACTGGATTTAATTCGTAAAGACAATCGGGCTGCTTTTGAAATTGAATATTACAGCGAAATCCTTAAAAGCGATATTTCTTGCGAATGGACAACAAAATACCGTTCGGTAATTGGCCGTGGTGAAATAGAAACTTTTGATTCGCTTGAGGACAAAAGAAAGGGATTGGAAATAATTATGCAACATAACGGTAAATACAACAATCATTTCGAAGATAAAATGCTCAAAAGAGTCGCTGTTTACCGTCTGAAAATAACTGAATTAAAAGCTAAGCAATCGGGCAACTGGTAACAAAAAAACGGTCAAAGCCTTTTTTGTTAGAATTATATCATTGTTTGGTAATATGATATGAAATAAATGGTTACATAATGGTTATAAAGTAGTGAAATTATTTGTGACACCATATAACTACTATATAACAAATGCATTTGCAGCTTGAATTCAGCCTTAGTAAACTTGTCCACAATAGAAAAATGTGCGAAGTCAGGAATAAAATAGGGTTTCGCTATAAGCGAAACCCTATCTACAAACACTATTCCACCTGTAACACTAAGCCCTTCAGATATTCATTTTCGGGATGATAAATATTTATAGGATGATCAGGAGCTTGAGTAGTTTGATGCAAGATACGAATATTTCTACCTGAATCGGCTGCTGCGCCAAAAATAATCTTACGGAACAAATCTTGGCTAATTTTCTGCGAACAAGAAAAGGTGAATAAAATTCCGCCTTTTTTGATTTTGCGCATCGCTTTAAGATTAATCTCTTTATAACCACGCGTGGCATTAGGAACAGCACGAGCTGTTTTGGCAAATGCCGGCGGATCGAGAACTATCAAATCATAGCTTTCGTCCATAACTTTCAGATAGCTGAAAACATCTTGAATAATGCCCTGATGTTTGGGAGCAGCAAATCCATTTAAAGCAGCATTTTCAATAGCCAGACTAATAGCCAACTCCGAAGAATCTACCGAAAGTACTTCCTGCGCTCCGGCAAGCAGAGCATAAATGCTAAAGCCCCCCGAATAACTGAAAGTGTTGAGTACCTTCTTATCCTTTGCATACAGGCTGATTAAGCTGCGGGCATCACGCTGGTCGAGGAAGAAACCAGTTTTTTGTCCCGTTTGAAAATCAACAAAAAAGCGAGCGCCATTTTCCAATATCTCTACTCTTTCGGGACCTGGATTTCCCAGCCAGCCTTTAGGAATATCCATATTCTCTAATAATTGCGATACATTTTTGCTTTTGGCATAGATATACTCAAAACCAAGGCTATGCAACGCTTCTACAATAAAAGAACGAATTCGCTCCACGCCTTTTATCAGAAATTGCAACACCACCACATTATTATAAACATCCGCAATCAAGCCCGGGAAGAAATCGCCCTCAGCATGTAACAAGCGGTAGGAATTTGTGCGTGCACTTAAAATATATTTTTTACGTATTTCGTAGGCTTTTGTTATTTTCTGATGCCAATAAGCAGCGCTCATTACCTCTTTGGGCTCATTAGTAAAGTCAAATACACGGGCTGTAATCTGATTACCCGGAGCATAGAAGGCATAAGCTACCAACTGATGCTCATGACTATAAACTTCAACAATCTCGCCCTTTTCTAAGTCTGGTATTAGAGCTATGGCACCCGAATATATCCACGGATGTTGATTGTGAATAACCCTGTCTTTTCCTTTTTTTAATCTTATCTGTGATAACTTCATTTTTTTACTTTATATTTAAGATTGTTAGGGTTTAATCTCCTGTCAGTCTCGTGGATTTATGCTATCAATAAAATCAATAATCAACTTTTTAGTATTAATCATTTCGTTTTCATATTCTTCAAAGAAGCCAATAAAGGTATCGGCAAATATCTCCTGTAAATCCAATTCATCGGCCTGAACAATAGTTTCCAAATCTAAATTAGTATGATGAATCAATCTGCCTGCTTTAACACGGTACTCTGTCCTGTCCGGTTTAACAGAAAAGCTGAACTCTCCTAAAGCCGAAAAAGAAAACACCAATTCTTTTATTTCAAATTCCTCACTTAAATAATCATCAAGAACAAATTGCGTATTTAATTCGTCCTCTATTTTTTTTAGCTGCATCAGTTTAAAGAATACCGATGCATCTGCCTGTATATCAATTTTAAATTTTGCCACATCTATATATAATTACTAATGTCGTTCTTCATATTTTTAAGATTACTAATTATTAATGGACCCAGTATAAAAAGGTAAATTTGCATCGAAACCGGTCGGACGGCTTCATTAATCAATTGTAAATGAGCTGTCTATTTTTACAGTTTTAATAAATCTATCCGTCCGACCGGTTTTTAGACCGAACTCATTAATAATTCGTAATTAAACACAAGCATTACCCATTCGCCTAATTTTTCTGTTTTGAGCCATTGATAGCCCAAGCTGCTACATAATTTCATTACCTGTGGAATATCCTGTTCATAAAAACCACTCAACAAGAGTAAACTTCCCTTCTTTGCTGCTTTTGCATAATAAGGGATATTTTCTATATTAATATTTAAGTTAATGTTCGATAAAATAATGTCGTAAGTAGGCAAATCAGGAAGCAAGGCAGCATCACCAAGTGCCATATTTATATGCTTGCACACATTTAATTTGATGTTTTCACCGGAATTTTCATAAGCCCATTGATCGTTATCAATGGCAAAAATATCATTAGCTCCCAATTTCTCGGATAGAATAGCAAGAATTCCGGTGCCACACCCCATATCTAATAGTTTTTTACCATCAAATTTAAGATTAAACAATTCATTAGCAATTAGGCGTGTAGTTTCATGATGGCCAGAACCAAACGACATTTGAGGCTGAATAAGAAGCTCGTATTCAAAAGATCCCTTTTTTTCATGAAAAGGTGCACGTATAATGGCTTTATCATTCAGAACTATTGGCTGAAAATAATTATCTTCCCAGGTTTTATTCCAATTTTGCTCCTCAAGGGTATTTATTGTATAACTGGCGTAATAATCTCTTAATCCGAACAAAATAGCCTCATCAAAATCCTTTTCAACAATATAAGTCTGAATATATTGCTCATTATCCACAAAACCATCATATCCTTTCTGGCTGAGTTCATCAATAAGCAATTCCTTATTAATATCACAAGGCTTCTTGAGCATAATAGTAAGCTCTATATATTTTTGTTTCTCTATCATTTTATTAATCACTCATCACTCTCCACTCTCCTAATAATCCTCATCTTCTAAAATAGAATTATAGGTATTATCAGCAGAGGCGGAATCGCGTTGATTATACTTATTGCAATCCGTTTCTACTTTTAGATTTATCGGACGGAGGAAATTACCACTACTGACCGTCAAGCCCGGATCTTTGTATATTGCCTTCATATAAAGAGCCCAGATAGGCAATGCCATATTGGCTCCCTGACCAAGAGCGGTTGATCTAAAATGAATACTGCGTATATCTCCTCCTACCCATATTCCGGTTACTAGATTGGGAACCATACCCATAAACCAGCCATCGGAATTATTATTAGTTGTTCCGGTTTTTCCGGCAATCGGATTTTTGAAGCCATACTTAAATCGCAAACGTACACTGGTTCCCATATCCACAACACCTTGCATCAAATTAATCATCAGGTAAGCTGTATTTTCGCTGATAACTGCTTTTTTACGAGAACTGAATTTGGCCAGCACATTACCATTACGGTCTTCTATGCGAGTTACATATACGGGCGAATTATAAACCCCTTTATTGTCGAAAGTACAATAGGCAGACACCATTTCTCCCAATTTTATTTCGGGAGAACCTACGCAGATAGAGGGTACGGCCGGAATATAGCTTTTTATACCCATAGATTTGGCCAGTTTAACCACTGGTTCTGGTTTATATTTATTTATTAGCCAGGCTGAAATCTGATTTAAGGAATTAGCTAGTCCGTATTTCAGCGTAACCATCTCTCCGGCGTGCTTTGTTTTAGAATATTTTGGCTTTTCATTTTCTTTATCAAAGTACCAAGGAATATTGGCTACCTTATAGCAAGGCGAATAGCCATCTATCATGGCCAGTGTGTAAAGAAAGGGTTTGAAAGTAGAACCCACCTGACGGCGACCTTGTGTAACCTGATCGTATTTAAAATGTGAATAATTTAAGCCCCCCACATATGCTTTAACATATCCTGTACTTGGCTCCATCGACATCAGGCCGGCACGAAGATAGCTTTTAGTGTAGAGTATAGAATCCCATGGTGTCATCGTAGTATCTATATCACCATGCCACGAGAAAACGGTCATTTCAACGGGGGTGTGAAAAAGCTTCACAATTTCCTTTTCGGGTATTTTTGCTATTTTATAAACACGATAGCGTTCGCTGGTTCGCACGTACATATTCATGATACGTTTATATTGCTCCTCACTCAAATCATTAGAAAAAGGTTTGTGCTTGCGCCAACGAATTTCTCTGTTAAAAACTTTTTGTAGCGGATCTTTCCCTGTTCCTAAGTGGGTTGTTACGGCACTCTCGGCATATTCCTGCATTCGTGAATCAATAGTCGTGTAAATTTTTAAACCATCCTTATATATATTATAATAGCTACCATCAGGTTTTGGATTTTTGGCTACCCACCCGTATAATGGATTTTCTACCCATTCGGTAGAGTCTATCCTGTAATCGTAAGGTTTCCGGTAGCGAGTGCTGTCGGGTTCTTGGGCTGTAAGGAGTTTCCGCAAATACATTCTGAAATAGGTGGCAATACCTTTGTCGTGGCGCTGCGATTTATAGTGTATTTTTATGGACAAAGCCCTAATGGAGTCGTATTTTTCGTGGCTGAACCTAGGTAAAACCTTATATTTTTCCATTTGTGCAAGCACTAAATTACGCCTTATTAAAGTGCGTTTTAGCCGCCTGATACGAAGACTGTCTTTGGGATGCCTTGGAGGTAACGGACTATACCTCGTTGGACCATTGGCCATCCCTACCAAAAGGGCTGCTTCTTCTATTTTAAGCGAATCAGGCGTGGTATCAAAAAAAGTCCGACAAGCGGCCTTAATTCCAAAGGCTCCACTACCAAAAGGAACTGTATTAAAATACATAGCTATAATTTCATCTTTGGTATAGTTTCGCTCCAGACGAATGGCGGTTATCCATTCTTTAAATTTTATAACTACAATATTTTCTTTCAGATTTCTGTCGAACAGATTTTTAGCCAACTGCTGCGTAATAGTACTACCTCCGCCTTTATGCTGTCCTAAAATTACAGTTTTGAAAAGTACGCGCCCTAAGCCCCTGAAATCAATGCCCGAATGCTCATAAAAACGAGCATCTTCGGTGGCTACTAAGGCCTTCACTAAATAAGGTGAAAGTTGATTAAAATTAACAATGCTTCGATTTTGAAGATAATATTTACCGAGGATAATCTGATCGGAAGAATAAATTTCAGAAGCCAGATTGCTCTTAGGATTCTCCAGTTCTTCAAAAGTAGGCATAAAACCAAAATTCCCTGTTATAATTAATAGAAAAACAGAAAAGACGATAAGAACCGGCAGGGCAAGAATAACCCAGAATATAGTGGTATAAAGTTTTTTTCGTTTTGGTATTTGCATAATTATGTTCGTTTACTTTGCGCAAAGATAGAAAATAATTGGGAATTGGGAATCAGTAGTTAGAAATTGGTACTCGTAGAACGGTATTTGTAATTCGTAATTATTTTTTTTGCACTACTTGCTTATTCTTATTGTCATTCAATTTCTTAAAAATAGCTTCTAAATATTTCTTTTGCCACAAGTTGCTGTTCATATTTTGCAATCATTGCTGGACTGATACTTCTGTTTAGAGCATATTCCACAATTTCACTGTCAGCGCTTTTACATAATAAAATTCCAATTGACGGGTTTTCATCTTCACGTTTTACATCTTTATCTAATGCTTCCGGATAAAACTCTAATTTGCCTAAATATTCTGGCTTAAATTTCATCGATTTTAATTCTATTGCAACAAAGCAACGTAAACTTCTATGATGATACAGTAAATCAATGAAAAAATCTGTTACACCAACCTGCACTCTATATTCCTCTTTTACAAAAAGAAAATCTTTGCCTAAATCCAGAATGAAGTTTTTCATTTTTTTAAGCAATCCTTTTTGAATATCTTTTTCAGTATATTCAAGCGGTAATTGCAAATAATCAATCATATATGAGTTCGGTCTAAAAACCGGTCGGACGGATAAATTTATTAAAACTGTAAAAATAGACAGCTCACTTACAATTGATTAATGAAGCCGTCCGACCGATTTCGATGCAAATTCACCTTTTTATACTGGACTCATATATCTTTCTTTCAAGATATTTGTAATTTCAGGATGCGTGTCTTTTAGTTTAGCTGAAAGCTTTTGATTGCCACTGATCGTTCTTTCATATACGCTTGTCTCTATTTACCAACCATGATATTTAAGCCAATAATTCAATAATAGGCTTGTTAAAGTCATCAATTTTAGAATCTTGAAATTGTGGTGGCTCTGCAAGCACAATTTGATTTTCAATCTTATCTTGTAATAGTGGTCACAATACTGCCACAAATTCATCTTCTGAATATGTCTTGAAAAACTTAACCATATAGTTTTTGTTTTTTCTGATTAAAAAATACCGGCAAATATTCCTTTGGTATATTTGTTTTATTAAATTTATATTCCTGTATGACACAAGAATAATCGCTAAACACAGAAATAGCAGTCATAAAATGCTGTTTCAAAAAATTAATCTCGAAAAGTCTGACTTTAAATTCAATATGAGATTCAGGTACCACACACGCTGCGAGGTCGCTCACAAACAAATTGACCCTTCACCATTCACCATTAATTTCATCTCATTAATTCGCAGAACAGGGTCTTGGGCATCAAAAATACCGCTGCCCGAAACCAGAATATCCACACCGGCATCGGAAATACGTTTAATATTGTCCAATTTCACCCCACCATCTATTTCTATTAACACATTCCTAATTTCACGTTTTTCCAGCATTGCCCGTAAACGCCCTATTTTATCCAGAGAATTTTCGATAAATGTCTGCCCGCCAAAACCCGGATTTACCGACATTATCAGCACCATATCCAAATCCTGCAAAACCTCTTCGATAGCACTCAAAGGCGTATGCGGATTCAAACTAACACCGGCTTTAACACCCCTTGCTTTTATAGCCTGAATAATACCGTGCAAATGCGTTACAGCCTCTACATGAACCGTGAGATAATCAGCGCCGGCATCCATAAAAGCCTCTATATAATCACCCGGATTTTCTATCATCAAATGCACATCCAAAGGAAGTTTCGTTACTTTTTTCAGCGCTGCCACCACCGGAATACCAATGCTTATATTAGGCACAAAATGCCCATCCATTACATCAATGTGAAGCACATCAGCCCCACCTTTTTCAAGCATTTTGATGTCACTTTCTAAATTGGCAAAATCTGCCGATAATATCGAAGGAGCTATCTTTCTCATCTGTTTAAAATTATATCATTAGTTGAATATTTGTCACATATTAAAATTACTCTCGTATGTGTCTCAATTAATATTTCAGGCATAGCCTGTTTCATATCTTTCTATTTGCCCGCAAAAATAAGAATAAAAAAATAATAAGTACTCGCATAAAAAAAATTTCCCAATTTATTAAGCTAAATAGCTAATAATTAGTAATAAAATTCCAAAAAAAATAGGTCAATAGCCTTATTTTGGGCGGCTTTGGGCTTTCCGTTTATAGTCTCCTTGTCAAAGGGCACAAAAACAAGTAAAAAAAGGAGTTCCGTTCCTACACTCTTTTTTTACCTGTTTTTGGAGCCCTTTGTCTGCGGCGAGCTACCACTGCAATCCCTGCCGCAGC
>CAYQXT010000065.1:0-13128 GCA_964421365.1 uncultured Bacteroidaceae bacterium | reverse complement strand
TAATTAAAATTGATAGGATGACCCTAAGTCATCCTATCAATTTTAATTAAAACGCATTATCGCTAGTTCTTTTTTTTATTTCTTCGTTTAGTGTGTGTTTAACATCGTCTAATCTCTCTATCTCGCATTGTGGAGAGTACAGCATAACAAAATCTCCAATTGTCCTGTTGTTCAGGATTGAATATATTAGTGAGGCTTCAAAATGCTTTAGATTGCAGTTGTTCTTAATAATTTTAATAATTTCTTTGAAATCATCACGAGTGATATCGGCTAATAGCGGAATAAAAAAGATATTTTTAGCATTATTGTCTTTATAAATACCGGGTTTAAATTCCACAAGATTAAATTGTTTCTTGTAAGAGATACAAGTGCGTTGTTCGGTAAATTTTTTACTTTTCATGAATTTAGCTCCAAAATCTTCGAGTCTTTTTTTAATTTCAAGAGCATATTCAAGCTCGCTTTCTCTGAAACGAAAACCTTCGTAATCATCATTAAAAATATGAATCTGCCCCGGATAAATACTTAATGTTTTGTTTAGCTCCTGTTCGTATTTTATTACACTACGAAGTAGTTTGTCTTGAAAACAACTCACTTTGTTGGCTAAAATCAGAAATAAGTGATGTGCAGTAGGTGTTGTATCTCCTGTCGGTAAATTATCATAATAGGCTATTTCCAGTTTTGTCTCAATAATTAATAAATCAGAGCTTGATTTTGGATGTTTTATTACTTTTCTTTCATAGCTTACACAAAAAAAATCTGCAAATTCTAACTGTCCCATATACTTGTTTTTTTATTTATGGTAAAGTTAATAAATAAATGATAATTGAGCAATGAAAAAAGGAAAATGAATTTTATTTCTTATTTTTTAAAGAAGTAAATTTTTACCTTTCCATTTTTCATTTTCAAATTGATTTTTACCTTTGCTCAGAATATAAAAAACTTTACTTATGAGTTGGTTCTCTCGATTGAAAAAAGGTATTCTTACAGATACCAAAGACAAAATGGAAATAAAAGATGGTCTGTGGTATAAATGCCCGGATTGTAAGAAAATTATTCCAATGGAAGAACATCGCCAAAATCTGTCTGTTTGTGGCGAGTGTGGACGTCACGAAAGAATAAAATCGGTTGATTATTTTGATATAATTTATGATGAACAGGAATATACGGAGCTTTTGACAAATTTAAAATCAGCAGATCCACTTCATTTTAAGGATACCAAAAAATATACCGACAGATTGGCGCAAAGTTATGCTAAAACCCGGTTGAACGATGCGATTACAACAGTAGTAGGAAAGATTAGTGGAATGGAATTAGCTACTGCATCTATGAATTTTGAATTTATAGGAGGCTCAATGGGCTCAGTGGTAGGCGAGAAAATTTCGCGTTTGATAGATTACTGTATTGATCATAAAACCCCGTTATTAATTATCTCCAAATCAGGCGGAGCCCGAATGATGGAAGCCGGCCAATCTTTGATGCAGATGGCCAAAACATCTGCAAAGCTCGGATTACTTAGCGATGCAGGGATTCCCTATATTTCACTTATGACCGACCCAACCACAGGCGGCACAACCGCTTCTTTTGCCATGCTAGGCGATTTGAATATTGCTGAACCCAGAGCACTTATAGGTTTTGCCGGGCCACGCGTGATAAAAGAAACCATTAGAAAAGATCTGCCCGAAGGTTTTCAACGTTCAGAATTCCTGTTAGAACATGGTTTTTTAGATTATATTGTGAAAAGAGGTGAATTAAAATTCACATTATCAAAACAATTGAAATTATTGGCTAATTAATCTATTAAAATCATGGCAAATACTTCACTACGAGATGGATTTGGAAGCAAGTTTGGTATTTTGGCTGCTACTGCCGGTTCGGCGATAGGTTTAGGAAATATTTGGAAATTCCCTTATATAGCGGGAGAAAATGGGGGGGGAGCTTTTTTAATTGTATATTTATTTTTTATTGTACTTATAGGTGTACCAGTAATGATGTCGGAATTTATTATTGGTAGAAAAGCACGAAAGAATGTTTTTGGTGCGTTTCGTAGCCTGACAAAAAATAGATTTTGGAAAATAATCGGTATCATTGGAGTATTGGCTGCATTTTTAATATTATCATTTTATGGAACTGTTGCGGGCTGGACGCTTGAATATGTTTATCTGGCCATAACTAATTCCTTTGCCGGAAAAGATGCAGCAGAAATAACTCGTATGTTTACGGAATTTAGCACAGGAACTTATACTCCGCTACTTTTGCAAATTGTTTTTATGATTTTGACCGCTCTAATTGTATTAGGAGGTATAAAAAATGGGATTGAAAAATACTCAAAAATATTAATGCCACTGTTATTTTTGATTATTTTATATCTGGATATTACTGCTTTATCTCTAAAAGGCGGTATGGCCGGCTTGAAGTTTTTATTTCAGCCTGATTTTTCAAAAATTACACCAAAATGTTTAATTGATGCATTGGGGCATTCTTTTTTTACCTTAAGTTTGGGAATGGGGGTATTGGTTACTTATGCTTCTTATTTTAAGAAAGATACAAATATTACAAGAACAAGTATAAATGTAGCAATAGCCGATACTGTAATTGCATTATTAGCCGGAATAGCTATTTTCCCTGTTGTATTTGCATTTGGAACACAACCAGATGTAGGGCCGGGATTAGTTTTTATTTCATTACCCAAAATATTTGAGTTTATTCCCGGTGGGTATATATTTTCCATATTTTTCTTTTTATTATTAGCGGTTGCTGCTTTAACTTCTTCCATCTCTATTTTAGAGGTTGTTGTTGCTTTTTTATCGGAAGAGAAAAATATGACGCGAAGAAAGGCTACAATACTATCCACTTTGGCAATTACTCTTACTGGAGCATTAACTACATTATCTTTTGGTCCTTTGAGTGATTTTAAAATTTTAAACAAGAATATTTTCGATATTTTTGATTTCTTAGCATCCAATATACTCCTTCCTTTGGGCGGAATGTTTATTTCTATTTTTGTAGGTTGGGTTTTAAAACGCTCCATTGTTACAGATGAATTATCAAATTACAGAGTACTTAAAATTACTTACATTAAAATTTTTATCTTTTTAGTCCGATTTTTGGCTCCTATTTCAATATTTATTGTTTTCCTTTATAAAATTGGAATTCTGAAATTATGAGTGGTATATGAAAGGTTTGATTAAACAATATTTTACTTTTAATAAGCAAGAAGGCCGTGTTATAGGCTTTCTCGCTTTTTTTATTGCTCTTGTTTTGCTTTTTCAATACCTTTTCCTCAATATTTTTACTGGAGGAAGTTCCATACAGCTAACTAAAAAGGATAGTGTAGAAATAAATCATTTTCTGAGTCGGCTCGAAAAGAAAAAGAATGAGCCTTATCTAAATCGTTTAGATAAGTATATTGTAGATATGTATGATACATTGAAACTATTTGATTTTGACCCGAATACTGTGCCTTTTTACAAACTAAGGAAACTTGGTTTAACCGAAAAGCAAGCCAATAATGTATTGAATTACAGAAAAAAAGGGGGTAAATTTTATGTACCTGATGATTTTAGAAAAATATACTCCATTCGGACAAAGCAATACCAAATATTAGAGTCTTTTATAAAGATTAAATCTTCGGAAAAAGACAAGGCTGCTAGGCAGAATAGGAAAAAGAAAGCTCAGCGCTTTGCTTTCGATCCGAATTTTGTGTCTAAAGATAGCCTTTTGCTTCTTGGTTTTAAGGGAAAATTAGCGGATAGACTTATTAAATTCAGGAAGTATAAGCCTTTTCAAAAAAAAGAGGATTTGTTAAAAATTTATGGAATTGATAGTAGTTTATTTGCTAATTTGGCAGATTCGATAAAGATAGATTTATCAAAATTCCCGGCCAAAAGGTTTAAATCAAATCTGAATAAAATTTACAGTTCAGAATTAATAAAAAAATATGGTTTTGATGAATTAAGCGCCCTACGTTTTGTTAAATATCGCCAAATTTTGGGAGGATTTTATAGTACCAATCAAATTTACGAAGTAAGAGGAATCGATAGCTTGAAAGTAAGCAAATTGATTGCTGAAAATTATTTAGATACCGGTAAAATTCGGAAATTCAATATTAATACACGAAAATTTCATTATCATCCTTATTTTAAACGCAATGCAAAAGACAAATTACGTCGCTATCGTCTCAGTCATGATGATTTCAAAACCTTAGAAGAAATTCGGCTGAGCAAAATTTTCACTTCGGATGAATGGAGCAAAATTAAATATTATTTAGGAGTTGACTCAACCTGTCATTAAATTTTGTAAAAATCAGCATATTTGTAATATACTGCATATTAAATACTTATGCTTTCAAGAATTCTGTTTAGCTTTCTTTTTCTGCCAAGCTTATTAAGCTCAATAGAGTTACTATTGAATGCTAAAACTTAGTAAATGGTGGATATAATTCAACCTTGAAAAAATAATTTAAAGCTTCTTGAACCCATTTTTGATCTTCCTTAAAAACACTCTTCTGCTGACTGTTCATTGCTTGCGGTAGGATTATTCGCTCACTTGTCGCTTTGTTATTTTCAATCTGTTGATTTTTGACCACTTTTATGACATTATTTATTAAATAATACACTTTTTTTGAGTAGCTTTTGCCTTGCCCTTCTTCAGATATTTGTTTGATAATCCGGTTTCCATCAAAATAGGCTACAATCCGATAAAATCCAACTCCGGCTTTTGGAGATTGCTTAATTTCTATTTTTGCCGTACCTTCCTGTCGGCTAAAGCCACTTATTACATACTGGTTTGCATAGTCATCTTTGGGGAGAATGTTAAACGTAAATGCCACTTTGGCCGCTTTGCTGTTTTCAATTGTCTGGCATTCATTATCAATCTTAGTGGCAATTTCTTCCGGCTTCTGAGCCTTTGAATAAAGCCCCAAACCCACTAATAATAAAGTAAATAATAGATTTTTCATTGTTTTCATTGTTTTCTTGATAAAGATAATAAAAAAAAGAATTGGAGCAAAATGTTCGTTGTTAATGTTGAATTGTTGATTGGGAGTCGCGTAATTAAGAAAATCCGCAAAGAATACTATTTTCCACAATTGGTCAAAGTTTTCAACTACAACCTTCGACCTCTGTCAAATTTTCATGCCCACTGCCAAAAATACTTATACTAAACCGCTATTAAAATAGCGAAAAGAAATTATTATTTCGTTTTTAATCAGAATATTACAAAAATATGTATAAAAATATGATACCGAATCGGTATTAAAAACTGGCTTGGCATTGTTTATGACATTGCGCTAATCAGAAATGAGCAGAAAAAATGGCTATGATAGAAGTAAAATCACAAACAGAACTTATAGAAAATCTAAATAAACAAGAGCGGGCTTTTCTACTTTTATATAAGAGTGGCTCAGAAAAAAGCGATTGTGCTTATCAGGCAGTTGAAAAAACAGTAAATTTGCTTAAAAAAACAACTATTTTTTATGCAGATGTAAACCAAGTTCGCGATATTCATCCAAATTACAAAATTACGAGTGTACCTACACTCATTGAGTTTAAGCATGATGAGATGAAGAGTATCGTTAAGGGCTGCCATGGCGAAGCCTACTATAAAACCATTTTTGAACATAATGCCTTTATATCTAAAGGTACTGATAAAAAACCACGGAAGAATGTAATTGTTTATTCTACCCCTACTTGTCCACATTGTACGACTCTCAAAAATTATTTACACAAGCAAAAGATTGCCTTTAGAGACATAGATGTTTCTAAAAATCAGAGTGCAGCGCAGGCAATGGTAAAAAAAAGCGGACAACAAGGTGTTCCGCAAACTAATATCAATGGTCAAGTTGTGGTAGGTTTTGATAAAGCAAAGATAGACAGACTTTTAGATTTGAAACCAGAATAATTAAGTTAAACGAGTAAAAATAAAGTAAAATGAAAGAATTACAACCAGTAAATCAAAATGTTTTGATTGATATTACCGAAGACAAGAAAGAGTACAAAACGGCAAGTGGTATTATTTTGCCTGATTCGGCTGTTGAAAAACAAAGCATTGGTAAAGTTATTGCCATTAGCAACATCGAAAATGCGGAAGTTGAAGTTGGTGACAGCGTCTTATATAAAAAGTTCTCTGGTACAGAGACCGAATTAGAAGGACATAAATACTTGCTTTTACCCTATGACGATGTTCTAGCGAAAGTGGTTGAAACCGATGAAATTTAATTTTTTAGGATATTGACAAAAAGTGATACAATTCGTATCACTTTTTTTTTGTAGAATATGACTATTGAGTTCAGTCTAAAAACCGGTCGGACGGATAGATTTATTAAAATTGTAAAAATAGACAGCTCATTTATAATTGATTAATGAAGTCGTCCGACCGATTTCGATACAAATTCACCTTTTTATACCGGACTCACTATTAAATATAAATAAATGTATAGAGGAGACCTTTTCAAACTTATTTTTTTATCTTTGTCTGTAATTTAATTTATATTTTTTGCTTAAAACAATAATATGCTAAAATCTATTATAACACGTTTACGTTTCCAGACCATAGGACAATTAGTTATTTTGGGGATAATTCTGTTACTCTTCGTATATGGTCAGATACAATTGAGTACCCTGTCGAGACTAAATAATGATACACTAATAACTTCGGATATAACGAAGAAGCTATATGAATATAATCGTTCTAAGGACTCTACCGCCTTGCAAGAGGCTCTAAAAGCTGTTGACGGATTTAGCTATATTAATCAAGAGAAAGAAGAAAAGTATATCTTGTCTATAAAAAAATCCATCTTTCAGATGGATTCTTTGAAAAAAAAATCAAATCATAATAGATTGGTAGTTAAGACATTGACTTCCAACTCTATTAGACAATCAAATTTTTTTATTCTTCAGACAAGTAAACGTTTGGGCGATATAAACGAACGTGAAAATGTAACTAATCTGGAAAGGGCGGTACTGGTAGATGCCAATTTAAATATCAATTTAAATCATCAAATAACTGAGCTTTATTTACAGCTTGGTGAACCCGGAATAGCAGATAGCTTAACAGATTTGATTAATCTCTCTATCGTGAATGCCAGGAAGGATATAAAAAGATTACGTAGAACAAAATTTGCAAAATTGCCACAAATTGCCTTGAAGTCGATTCTGCGTTTAAAAGGAATTCTTACCGTAGAAAATGCTAATTTATTGAAAGTAAGAAAATCAGAACAAAATGTTGTCAATCAGAATAGTTTGTTGATTGCCGAAATGCAGCATGATAATAAATTGGAATTAACTAATAGCCTGACTGGATTTTCTTTAATCCGATTAATTTTACTTTTATTAATTCTTCTCTTTGGATTGATAATGGTATTTTTTAGTCATTATTTGAATAAGAATTTAAATCAGCATATCAAGCTGTCATTGGAGGCTTATGATAATCTTTCTAAAGGAAAATACGAGATCCAAAAATTAGAACAATTTTCTGCCAACAAAGACGAAATTGGCCTTTTAGCGCAAGGCTTACTCAAGCTTATCAAGGGAATAAAATTGAATAGGGAAAAAACAGCTAAGAGTGTAGCAATAATCCGCCAGACCTCAGAGGATTTGGATACCGCTTCAGAAAATTTGTCTCAAAACACCTCCGAAGAAGCTGCCTCCATGGAAGAAAATTCTTCGGCTATTGAAGAAATGACGGCAAATTTGGAAGCAGTTGCAGTAAATGCCGGAGATGTCCAAAAAAGTGTAGAGCAAACGAACGGAAAAGTTCAGATTATTACAAAGGTTGTTGAAAGTACGGGAGTATCATTAAAAAATAGTATGGCTAAAAGCTTGATTATCAAAGATATCTCGCATAAAGTGGATATCTTATCTATTAACGCGGCCATAGAAGCAGCACGGGCGGGTAATGCCGGCTTAGGTTTTTCTGTTATAGCCGAAGAGATTAGAAAATTATCAGACTTAGTACAGTTGAGTGCTACCGAAATAGAAGAACTTGCAATAAAGGGGCAAAAGCATGCTAATCAGTCTATAGCAGTGGCTCAGGGCTTTGTACCCGAGATGAAAGCAGTGGTAGATAAAATGAACGATTTGATAATTTCTATTGACGAGATTAAATCCGGTGCCGGCCAAATCAGTAGCACCACAACTCAGTTAAATAGCTCTACACAGGCAAACGCTCAATTAGCTGAAGAATTAACTCAAAAAGCCACACAAGTTAAGTCTCTGGCAGAGGAATTAAAATTTGGCGAAGAATTGTTAAAAGGTGAAGACACTGTTCTCTTCGCCACAAAAGATAATACAAATGGTGATCTTGCTAAATCTGAGGATACGGCAGATGAAAAGTCTAAAGAGATAAAGCCAATAAGTGAAATTAAGCCAAAGGATGATTTTAGACTTCAAGATGATATCTCGGATAGTGATTTTGAGAAATTTTAATATCTTTTCAATAAAAAAACACTGACAGAATTTAAAAAAATCCTGTCAGTGTTTATAAGCCTATTTATAATTAACAATTGACCATTGCTCACTGTCTCAATTAAGCGTTTTTGAAAGCTTTTTTACCGGCAAATTCGGCTTGAGAACCTAATTCATTTTCAATACGAATTAATTGATTGAATTTGGCAATACGCTCGCTACGGCAGGCAGAACCTGTTTTTAAGTGTCCGGCTTTTGTTGCAACGGTTAAATCTGCAATGGTTGTATCTTCTGTTTCACCAGAGCGGTGAGAAATAAAACAATTGTAATTACTCCTCTGAGCTAGCTCAATGGTTTCCATTGTTTCGGTAACGGTACCTATTTGATTTAATTTAATTAAAATTGAGTTAGCCGCTTTTTTATCAATAGCTTCTTGCAAAAGTGCTGCATTGGTACATAATAAATCATCCCCAACTAATTCTAATTTATTCCCTAATTTTGAAGTTAAATTAGTCCAACCTTCCCAATCATTTTCGGCTAAACCATCTTCAAGCAGAACAATTGGATATTTATTTCCCCATTCAGCCCAGAGAGTAGCCATTTCTTCTGATGTTTTCGTAGAATTATCTGATTTAAAGAAGACATATTTACCATCTTTCCACATTTCGCTGGTAGCAGGGTCTAAGCAGATAGAAATATCTTCGCCGGGGCGATAACCGGCATTTTCAATACCTTGTAAAATGACTTCAATAGCTTCTTCATTCGATTTTAATTCCGGGGCATATCCACCTTCATCTCCAACGCCCGTACTGTATCCTTTTTCTTTAAGCAATTTTCCCATGGCATGGAAAGTTTCAGCGCCCATACGAATTGCATTTTTAAAATCGGGTGCATTATGTGGAGCAATCATAAACTCTTGAAAGTCAACGTTATTTCCGGCATGAGCACCACCATTAATTACGTTCATACAAGGAACGGGGAGAATATGTGCATTTATACCTCCTAAATAACGATATAAAGGCATATTCAGGGCAGTAGCAGCAGCACGGGCAACAGCCATAGAAACACCCAAAATGGCATTTGCTCCGAAATTGGCTTTATTCGGAGTTCCATCGAGTGCAATCATGGTGGCATCGATTAGGCGTTGGTCAACGACATACAAACCTATAATTGCAGGGGCTATTTTTTCGTTTACATTGGCTACTGCTTTAAGAACGCCTTTGCCTTCATAACGTTTGGCATCTCCATCGCGTAATTCCACAGCTTCTTTTTCGCCGGTAGAAGCACCCGAAGGAACTATTGCACGTGCAGTTATGTTATTTTCTAATTTAATTTCTACTTCTACTGTTGGATTTCCACGTGAATCCAGTACTTCAATTGCTTTTACTTCTTTAATTTTCATAATTATATAATTTAGTTGATTTAAACCAGAATGAATCACGAAAGTAGATATAATTCTATGGAAAAAAAATGATTTTTGTTCTTTTTTTTCTGTTCTTTTGATTGATTTTCAAAGCAATCGTTTTCGGTCGGGTAGAACACAGAAAAATACGGAGGCTAAGAATTAACAGGGAATAAAATTGCACAAGAATGTATCCACTCAAAATAGGGAGGTAAAGCTTTATCAAAGTTATGTATCAAGAAACAAATAATTTGATTATTTGTGCCTTCTATTTGTTTAACTTTACAAAATTGAAATTTACTTTTTTGAGTATTCCTTATACATTTTTGTTCAATTCTTTTTTTATTTTGAGAAATTCATCCAAAAGCTCCGGTTTGGTTTCTAAACTATTGCCTACAACAATCATATCTGCTCCGGCGCGGTAAGCTTTTACACAATTCTCATTACTTCGTATTCCTCCGCCTACAATTAGCGGTAAATTTGTTTCATTTTTTATTGCACGAATCATTTCGGGCGGAACCGGATATTTTGCCCCACTTCCGGCTTCAAGATAAATTAGGCTAAATCCTAATAGTTCGGAGGCAATAGCGGTGGCTATGGCAATATTTGTTTTATTGCGCGGAATAGCTTTGGTATTGCTGATGTATTCTACTGATGTTGTTATTCCGCTTTCAATAAGCATATAAGCCGTGCTGATGCTCTCTAAGCCCGATTGGCGAATAAAAGGAGCAGCAATAACGTGATTTCCAATTAATAACTCAGGGTTTCGTCCCGAAACTAAGGATAGGAGCAAAAGAGCATCGGCATTTTTATCTAATTGTAATAAATTCCCCGGGAAAAGAATAATAGGGATCTTGGTAAGTCTTTTTATTAATTTTGTAAGTGGTTCTATCGCATTTGAAGTCAGACTACCCCCAAGGAAAAAGAAATCAATTCCGGTTTCGGCTTTTCCAACTAATTCCTTTAATTTTACTGGTTGATAGGAATCCGGGTCAATTAAAACAGCCAGAAGTTTTTTCTTTCTTCCGGCTGCACTGATTATATTATGATAAATTCTATTTTCCAAATCAATTCGTTGCTCCCCAGACTAACATATAGTCTTCTTCCATAGAGGAATAGTTTAATTCGTATTCTTTTGAGCCGGTTTTCTCGGTCACAATTTTCCCTTTTATTGTTCCTTCGCCCTGCATTCTAAAGGGCTCAACGCGTAAATCATTGGTGAAATTTACCTTACCTTCGCCATGTATTTTATAAAGTGCTTCTTTGGCACACCAGTGAACATGTAAACTTTCTTCCGGAAAAGAAGGATGTATATTTTGAAACTCATCCGCATGTAAAAAACGGGGTACTACTTTGTAAATTTTCTCTGTCATATATTGAATGTCAACCCCAACTTTATCTTTAAGGCTCAATACAATCGCAACGTAGTCTTTTGAGTGTGATATACTTATGTTGTAAGGGGAAAATGCAAGATGCGGTTTCCCATATTTATCGTAAGAAATTCTGGCTTCTCTGCCGATGATTGAATTTAATAAAACCCGGGCAACGAGTTTTTCTTTTCTACGTTTAAGATTTTTATACTTCTCCAGTTCAAACAACTGATCGGCTGTAATAAACTTTTCGAGTTCTTCGTTAGATTCTTTAATACGCCATATGGCCATTTCAGAATAACTGTCCAAACGTTTTCTTAGGTATAATCCCATATTAAGATATTTAGTCCTCAAGCATTACAAAGGTAGAATGATTTTTTAATAATCCAAACATTATTTATTAACAATTCATTAATCCTTCTCAAAATTTATGCCTGTTATTCTTTATACGCAGGCTTCCACTCAAAAGTTTCAATTATTTTTTTCATATCCTGATGAATATAGTTTATTACAGGTTTTAAAGAGTCTGGATTGGGCTCTACATTAAAATAGAGTGCCGCCCGAAAATAATTCTTCGTACTATCAGTAAGAAAAAATTGTAATTGCGAAGCGGCATTTCCTTCTATTGCATAAAACATTCCATATACTTTTCTGGCTGGTTTTATAATCACACTCTCGTCTATGGCATCGGCTTTAACGCTGTGTTTATAGGCTAAAGTGTGGGTATCGTCCAAAAGTTGGACTAAATTATTGTGAACAGGGTAATAACTGATGTGTATGGTGGCTTTATAGGCCGGATAATTAAGATTTATCCAGCTGGCTTGTACCATTTGGTTTTTGTCTGGTTTTATCACTACAAAATCGGGTATTTTGAACTGGTAGGGTAGCGTGTCTGGGAGGCTGACTAAATGTCGCTTGGGCATACTTATTCGAAAATATCCGTGAGGACGCGGCAATGTGTCATTTTTGCAGCTTATTAGAAATAAAAATAGTGCGAATAGGTATATTTTCCCGATTTTCATTCGTTTATGTCTTTTATTGAAGTTTCACATCGGCAAAAGTACGAAATAATTGTTAATGGTGAATTAAAAATTGGAATTTGGTGATTGCAGCATGACATTCGTAGAACGGCATTAGTAATTCATAATTTGTGATTATTTTATGGGCGCACGAGCGGGCTTTTCGCTTTACTCCCCCTTGCCTCAGCCCTGCAAAACCTCGGCAAAAAAGGAGTTCCGCTGTTCGCTACACTCTTTTTTGCCGTGTTTTGCAGGGCTTCGGACTGCGGCGGGGTATCGCTACAATCCCTTGCGCAACCGTACTACTCGCAAAGATGTTGTTTAAAAGTGAGGATTTCGCTAATACCCAATATTCTAGTCTAAAAATTTTGTAAAAAAATAAATTTTGAAAAAGCTACCGATATTTTGTCCGAAATTCATACTATCAATAGTTCGGTAGATTTTTTTAAACTACTGAAATATTGTTAATTACAGAGAATAGTTTTATTTTGCTAATTTGTTAAATATCAAAATCTTGCAGCATAACGACTTTGCGAGAAACAAAAAATTAACGAAGTGCTAACTATAACTTTTGGTGAATTTTTTTTGGATAAGATAAAAAAATGATAATTTAGTATAATAGGAATGGTATCGATCTACCGGATTGGAGTAATACGCCAAGCCAACGTTAGTGGTAATTCGGCTACGTAAAATTTTCGTTGAATATTTTTGCTAACGAAAATATAAAGCACTAATAATCAGTAATTCAACTTTAATATTGGTGGTGATTATGAGGACAAAATCTATATTATAGAAAATATAGTATGAAATTAATATGATAGTATAAGTCTATTGAATATTACCGTTACTTTTTAACAATTAGAAAGTAAATAATGAGTCCAGTATAAAAAGGTGAATTTGTATCGAAATCGGTCGGACGGCTTCATTAATCAATT
>CAYQXT010000064.1:0-13264 GCA_964421365.1 uncultured Bacteroidaceae bacterium | reverse complement strand
GTAATCTTAATCTTTGTTGTCTTTGTCTTTTCTATGTTTAGAAGATACAAAAGATGTCCTTCAGATAAAATATTAGTAGTTTATGGGAAAACTGGAGGCGAAGGTTCTGCCAAATGTGTACATGGTGGAGCTTCTTTTATCTGGCCTATCATTCAAGATTATTCTTTTTTAGATTTAACGCCTATATCTATAGAAGTGAGCTTAATGAATGCCTTGAGTAAGCAAAACATCCGTGTAAATGTTCCTTCTCGCTTTATGGTGGCAATTTCTACCGAGCCGGGAGTAATGCAAAATGCAGCTGAGCGATTGTTAGGCCTCACTATGGAACAAATCCAGCACCTTGCTGCCGATATTATTTTCGGACAGTTGCGTGTGGTTATCGCCACAATGAATATAGAAGAAATTAATGCTGACAGAGAAAAATTTCTGATTAACGTGTCTGATGGAGTCGAACACGAGTTAAAAAAAATTGGTTTAAAATTAATTAACGTCAATATTACAGATATTACCGATGAAGCTGGTTATATCTCCGCTTTGGGTAAAGAAGCCACAGCGCATGCCATAAATGATGCAAAAAAAATGGTGGCCGAAAAAGACCGCGATGGAGCCATTGGCGAAGCCGAAGCACGTAGGGAGCAACGAATAAAAGTAGCAGCAGCCAATGCCCAAGCTAATATTGGAGAATCCGAAGCTCAAAAAACCGAACGTGTGGAGGTATCCAGCAAAGTAGCAGATGCAAAAATTGGGGAAGCCAAAGCCATGCAAAATGAGCGCGTACAGGTAGCTGCCGCTAATGCTCAGGCTATAACTGGAGAGAATGATGCAAAAGTTACCGTTGCTAATTCCGATGCCGAAAGGCGCGTAAAAGAAGCCGAAGCAAGCAAAACAGCCATTTCTGCCGAAAAAATTAATGAGGCAAATGCTAAAGCACTATCCTACGAAGCCGAGAAAATAGCAGAGATAAAAAGGGCAGAGCGCGATAAAGCAACTCAATACGCAAACATAGTTGTTCCGGCAGAAATAGCTAAAAATAAAGTAGAAATTGATGCCGAAGCCGAAGCCGAACGAATTCGAAGAATAGCAAAAGGAGATGCAGATGCCTTGTTCTTTAAAATGCAGGCCGAAGCTAAAGGTAATTTTGAAATTCTGAGTAAGCAGGCCGAAGGATTCCGTAGTATTGTTGAAGCAGCAGGAGATGACACCCAAAGTGCTGTTCTTATTATGATTGCAGACAAACTACCCGAACTCGTAAAATTGCAAGTTGAGGCCATTAAAAATATCAAAATTGATAAAGTTACCGTTTGGGATAGTGGTAATAGTGCGAATGGTAAATCGTCTACTGCCAATTTCGTTTCCGGCATGTTAGGCTCATTACCTCCATTTGATGAGATTTTCAAAATGGCAGGTATGGAACTTCCCGAATATTTAAAAGGTAAAAAATTAAAAGAAGATATTGAAATACCTGAAAAAAAAGAGGATAATGAAGTTAAGGGATAGAAAAGCTTAATTTTTTATAAAAGTGAGCCATCTGGCTCACTTTTTTTATTTAAAATTCTTTAAGTTTGCAAAAAAAATGAGTATAATGAACACACTATTAGAGACAAAATTTAATTTATCCGGACAAAAATCATTTTTTAAAGGAAAAGTGCGGGATGTTTACAATATTGAGGACGATTTATTAATTATGGTTGTAAGTGATCGTATTTCTGCATTTGACGTTGTTCTGCCCAAGGGAATACCCTATAAGGGGCAGATATTGAACCAAATAGCCGCCAATTTTTTAGATGCGACAGCCGATATAGTACCCAATTGGAAAATAGCCACACCCGACCCAAATGTTACAATCGGTCTGAAAGTAGAACCTTTCCCGGTAGAAATGATTATTAGAGGCTATTTAACAGGTAGTTCATGGAGAGATTATAAAGCCGGAGAAAGAGAAATTTCCGGCGTAAAAATACCCGAAGGAATGCGTGAGCATCAGAAATTTGAAAATCCGATAATTACCCCAACTACAAAAGCCGAATTTGGCCATGATGAGAATATTTCCAAAGAAGAAATTATTAAACTAGGCCTGATTTCTACGGAAGATTATGCTCTTCTGGAAAAATACACTTACAAACTATTCAGGCGAGGAAGCGAAATGGCTACAAAACAAGGCTTAATTTTAGTTGATACCAAATATGAATTTGGTAAAAAAGATGGTAAAATCTATTTAATAGACGAAATTCACACACCCGATTCCTCACGCTATTTCATTGCCGAAGGTTATCAAGAACGATTTGATAATGGGGAAGCACAAAAACAACTTTCTAAAGAATTTGTACGCGAATGGCTGATGCAAAATAATTTTAAAGGCCTAGTAGGACAGGAAATCCCCCAAATGTCTGACGATTTTGTACAGCAAGTTGCCCAGCGATATATTGAACTTTACGAGAAAATTAGTGGCGAAAAATTTATTCCGGCTGATTTGCAGAACATAGAACAAAGAGTTGAGCAGAATATCTTAAAATATTTAAGCTCAATATAAAAAAATCCCGTACAATTTTATTAGTGTACATCCATAAACTTAACCGTCCGACCGCTTTAAGCGGTCAGACGGTTAACAAGACGTAAAATAAACGTTTGCGGTTAAAAAAACATTAAAAACAAAGGAATTATTAGATATCAAATTTTTTAGCCTTACTTTTGTGGGCAGATAAAAAAGATAGATAATAAATCAAATATAAATGAGAAAATTAACCAAAATTGTAGCAACAATCTCCGATAGACATTGTGAAATTAATTTTTTGACAGAACTCTATAATGCAGGAATGAATGTAGCTCGCTTAAATACAGCCCACCAAAGCCCCGATGATGCCCGCATGGTCATTAAAAATATCCGAGCAGTAAGTAATAAAATAGCCATACTAGTTGATACAAAAGGCCCCGAAATACGAACCATGGATTCCGAAGGAAAAATAACTTTTAAACAGGGCGATATTGTAAAGTTCAAAGGCTCAAAGGACGAAAAATCTACAAATGATTGCATTTTTCTTAATTTCGCCGGCTTTTCAGAGGATGTCCCCAAAGGTGCAGCTATTCTAATTGACGATGGAGAAATAGAATTCACCGTAATAGATAAAAAAAATGGCTTTCTGATTACCGAAGTACAAAATCCAGGAGAAGTAGGTCCCCATAAAAGTGTCAATGTTCCCGGTGTACATATCCATTTACCCAGTATCAGCAAGCGCGACAGAACTTTTATCGAAATGGCTATCGAAGAAAATATTGACTTTATTGCCCATTCCTTCGTTCGTAACCGTGATGATGTAGTAGCCATTCAAAGTATCTTAGACACCTATAATAGCGACATTAAAATTATCGCCAAGATAGAGAATCAACAGGGCGTAGATAATGTAGATGAAATATTAGACCATGTTTACGGAATCATGATAGCCCGTGGCGACTTAGGTATCGAAATTCCAGCCGAGCGGATTCCCGTCATCCAAAAAAGATTAGGTCGAAAATGTATTGCCCGGAGAAAACCCGTGATTGTCGCCACCCAGATGCTGCATTCTATGATAGAAAATCCACGACCCACACGCGCCGAAGTTAGCGATGTGGCCAATGCTATATACGATGGCACAGATGCAATTATGCTCAGTGGCGAGACTGCTTATGGAAGCTATCCAGTAGAAGCCGTTCAAACTATGACAAAAATAGCGCTTGAAGTAGAAAGTCTGAAAAAAGAATTTATTGATTTAAAAGATAGTCAGGATATTACCGTTTCAGGATATTTGGCAAAATCTTCAGTTAAAGCGAGTATCCGATTGAACGCCAGAGGAATCATTGCTGATAGTATTCACGGAACAACAGTCCGTAATCTTGCCGCTTACCGCGGAAAAAAATTGATATTCGCCATGTGTTATAACGAGCGTTTGATTCGCGAATTAGCCCTTTCTTATGGCGTTTATCCTAATTCTATGGAACAACACCAGTCCACCGATAAATTCCTACACACCTCAATAGCCAAACTCGAACAACAGGAAGAAATTAAGGATGACGATTTAATGGTCGTCATGGCAGGTAATTTTGGTCCCGGTGTTGGTGCCAGTTTTATGGAAATAGGCACGGCCGAGAACCTGAGAAAAAGATTGGTATAAAGCAAGTTTGAAACAAAATACAAAAAATAGAACGCTGATTTTTTATGACAATGAAATCTCGTAAATCATAATAAATCAGCGTTCTCATAAGCTTATAATATAACGAATTGAGAACGAAGACAATGTTGAAAAAAACAGCACCTTATTTAAGCCCCATCCTGTTATTATACTTATCTATACAATCCTGTACACCTGTGAATTTTGACAATCTTCCGGCAAATGATACAGTAAGTTATTTCTACGAGCTTCCGGCTTTTGATACCATACAGGTTTCCGGTTTTTTTCATGTCGAACTCACCGAAAGTTCCACCTATGGTTTTAAGCTTAAAATACCCCGTAAACAGCTCGCTAATTTTAGTTTTGAGCAAAAAGAGTCTACTTTATTCTTTTATAAAAAAACCTTTGGTAGCTCGCTAAGTCATAATTCAGATAGTGCCCATTTGCAGATACTTGCCCCGGATTATCATTATATCGCTTTTTTAGGCCCCTCATTTGTCTATTCTTCCGATACCCTGCATTACGACATATTAAACATCTATTTTAAGAATCGTACGGGTAGTTTAGACCTAAAAGTAAATAATCGCTATACCCGCTGTGATGTTAATACGGCTACCGGAAACTACAATATTGCCGGCCAAGCAAAGCAACTCATTTTATATAATGGACGATTATCAAATATCTTTGCACAAAAGACAAATACACACTTTATACGAGCCCAAAATCATGCACTTGGAAATATTTATTGCCAAATTCAAGACAGTGGCCATTTTGAATTTGACATCCTAAATAAAGGCGATATTTATCTGAAAGGACATCCCAAAACCATTGACACCATAGCTTTCAGAGTCGGATTAGGAAAATTAATTTTAGAATAGCTTGAAGTTAAAAATTTCGACCAATAGATCTTCAAAACATCGCGAAACTTTTTGAACATCAACAAGATTATAAAAACTTATTTTTCTAAAAAATGTTAGAAACCGACATTTTGAAGTGCAAGCACGTTCAAAAGTCTTATTGTCCAGAAATAATGTTTATCTTTTAATCCTATTAATTAGATTTATTAAAATTGTAAAAATTGACAGCTCACTTACAATTGATTAATGAAGCCGTCCGACCGATTTCGATGCAAATTCACCTTTTTATACTAGACCCATTGATGAAATTCACAAATATCCTGATTGGTCGGTTGAAATAAAAAATATTTATGACAGCTATCCCGAAATATTTATTGTTATTACAGGCTCTTCGGCCTTAGATATTCATAAAGATAAAGCAGATTTAAGCCGCCGAATAATTATTTACAAAATGAACAGACTTTCGTTTCGCGAATTTATTTTGTTCAAAGCTTATTAAAAAAGGAACTTCTTAGGTCGCTCTTATAAATCAATACAATAAACCAAAGTTTACTGACATAGAGGAAAATGTTCTGCCTCCTATTTGTTTTAATTATGTAAATAAGCAACTTGCAATCGTTATTTTGGGTTAGACTGCATCAGGCGCTGCGCGCCGGTAATATTTGTAGTTAAATGGCTAAGATGCAAACTCGAAGTACGTAGTACCGGAATATTATATTTCGCTGAGATTCAGCTTTTTTTTATTCACTAAATCTTTTTTTACAAATATTTACGGTGCTAATGAACCTTTTTGTAGTTTTATAATGGCAACAATTTAATTTACTGAAATCATTTTACTTATTTTATTTTTTATTCACTAAGAAAAATTTGTAATTTTATGCACTAAATAAAATAGTATGGACGGAAATACACTAATGGTCTTTGCCGGAATAGCCGTAATTGGACTTCTAATCTTTCGGATGATTTTTAAAACAGGCCTAAAAATCCTCGGAACAACACTTGTCTTTGGAACCATAGTAATTGCAGTACTCATTGGTACCGGAAAGATAGATATGAACGATTTTCATATCTCTGCCAGTGATTTTAAATTTATGGATTTAGATAGTCGCTATTGTGGAGACAAAGGCGTTGATAAAATAATATGCGATTGCATCGTAAAACCACTTGATGAAAAATTTCATGCCCGTTATAGCGATAGTGAAATTAAAGATCTTAAACGAAATAAAATAAAATGGCTCCGAGAAACCTATACCATTTTAAAAGAACATAAAGGTGATTTTCAGCGTCGTTTAAAAGAACGAGGAGCCGAAGACAAATGGAACCAGTTTATCAATCAGTTTGTAGGACTTGGCATCGGCGACCAGTACAAAAAAACATTTCAACAACTAGAAACAAAACACGATTAAATTAATTATTTATTATTCCTGATCTTATGTGAGTTAATGTGTTAATTTCGCAGGCAATTGAGTGATACTACTTTTATCCATTTGAATATAAGAGTTCGGTCTAAAAACCGGTCGGACGGATAGATTTATTAAAACTGTAAAAATAGACAGCTTACTTACAACTGATTAATGAAATCGTCCGACCGATTCCGATGCAAATTCACCTTTTTATACCGGACACATTTAATAATATTAAAATTTTTTCATTAAAAAGCACTAAAACGACTTATTTGGTTCAATAATAATTGTTAATAGTAGCAAAATTCACCATTAAAGAAATGTAGTTAATCTTAAAATATAAACCGATGAAAAAAATATTTTTTCTGCTAACGAGCCTGTTAATTTTCAGTGCTTGCATAGCCCAAAACGAAATTCCGGCCGTTTATACCAATATAATAAACGAAAACGGAAAAAATTATTTAAAGTACAAAGGCAAAAAAATACCTATTGAAAAGAAAAAAGGGCTGAGTCTTAGTGATTTAGAAGGAAATCCTACTGCCGGCAAAAAAAGCATCTCTTTAGACTTTAATATGCTCAATTTAAACGGAACCTTATTCTTTGGCCTCATAAAGACAGATGATGGGCAATATCCGCTCCCTGTATTTTTTAAGAAATCCGCTAAAATTGAAGCCGGAAAGACTAAAATAAAAATAGTTAAATACCTGACAGGTAAATATGATATGACGGATTGGCAGAAAAAAGGCAAAGGACTATTGGGTTATAGGGTTCAAAATTCTAAAGGCGAACTACTTTACGGTGGACGTATCGGTTTTACCTATTCGCCCGAAAAGGGGATTGGAATAGACAATACCATTATCGAAGGCCCTTTTGTAACTATGCTAAACTCAAATGGAGCGACTATCTTTTTTACCACTAATTTTAACCTGAAATGCAGTGTTGTTGTCGGCGATAAAACTTTTACAGACCAGGTTGCAAGCACAAATCACGAAATAAAAATTAGCGGATTAAAATCAGCCACTAAATATACTTACGAAGTAGAATACGGAGAAAATAGTTTGAAATATAACTTTAAGACAGCTCCTAAAAATGGTAGTCGCAAGCCATTTGTTTTTGCTTATGCCAGCGATTCGCGCGGAAATAATGGTGGAGGTGAGCGTAATTTTTACGGGTCTAATGCCTATATGACCAAAAAAATAGCTGCTTTAGCTCGTTTTGAAAAGGCTGCATTTATGCAATTTACCGGCGATTTAGTTAGCGGATATGTTAATTCCGTACCAGACATAAACCTACAATATGCCAACTGGAAACGCTGCGTGGAACCATTTTGGCACTATTTCCCTATAATTTCCACCACCGGAAACCACGAAGTCGTTACAAAAGCCTTCCAATATAAAGAAGGTAAATACATCTCTGTGGATAATTTCCCCTTTGAAAGCGTATCGGAAGAAGCAGTTTTTGCCAAAAATTTTGTTAATCTGGTTAGCGATTTGAAAAGTGAGGATGGGAGCAAATACGACCCAGATCCAAACAAAATAGACTTTCCGCCCTACAACGAAACTGTTTTTACTTACACTTATGATAATGTTGCAATTATCGTATTAAATTCTAATTATCTGTATTCACCTTCCTTAAAGAAAAAAGGCGAAATTACCGGCGGAAATCTTCATGCCTACATAATGGATAATCAACTGGCGTGGCTAAAAAAGACACTTACTTATTACGAAAAAGATAAAAATATTGACCATGTTTTCATAACACTTCATACTCCGGCATTTCCCAATGGCGGCCATAGTGGCGATGATATGTGGTATAATGGAGATAATTCTAAACGCCCTATTATTGCTGGTAAGCCTGTAGATAAAGGAATTATCGAGCGTCGCGATGAAATTTTGGATATGGTCATCAATCAATCGAAAAAAACAGTAGCTTTTCTAACCGGTGATGAACACAATTTTAACGTAATGACTATTGATAGTACAACCAATATTTATCCACAAGTTTGGGATAAAAATAAGCTAAAAATAAAGCGTACTTTTTACCAAATAAATAATGGTGCTGCCGGTGCGCCCTACTATGCACAAGAAAAGCTACCATGGAGCGGACAAGTAGAGGGTTTTACTACCCAAAATGCCTTAGTTTTAATTTACGTAAATGGTAAGCATTTGAAAATGAAAGTACTAAACCCAGATACATTAGATATTATTTTAGAAAAGCAACTAAGGTAAGCTTTGGGCAGTCTAATATATGTTAAGTTGTTTTTACCCGAGATGCAAAGTAGCGCAATAATGCTTTGCATCTCTTTTTTTGATTAAAAATCTATATCTTTGCTCCGATAGACATTTGAGCGTGCTTGCACCTCAAATCGTTCCCAATTTATGCAATTAAAAGTATTTTCCTTGAAAAAAGCAAGTCTCAGATACATACAAAAGTACGCTTATCCATATCAATTAGTCGATAATAATCCCAACAAAGATTTATCTTTGATAGTGGTTATTCCGGCCATAGATGAAGCCCAATTGCTCAAAACGCTCGATTCTTTAAAAAAAGCTGAATTACCTAAAGGAATGATAGAGGTGATTATTGTAATTAATTCGGCAGACAATTCACCTAAAGAACTTATTCAAAGAAACAGGGCGTACTACCTAAAGGCACTTCTATTTGCACAAGAAAATTCCAGTCCTGAGCTTTTTTTCCTTCCTGTATGGGTAGAAAATTTACCAAAAAAACATGCAGGAGCTGGTTGGGCACGTAAGATTGGTATGGATGAGGCAGTACGCCGTTTTAGCAAAATAGAAAAAAATGGAATAATTATAAATTTAGATGCGGATTCATGGGTAGATGAAAATTATTTTAAGGCCATTGAGCTTTTTTTTCATAGAAATCCCAAAAAAGTAGCGGCAAATCTATACTTTGAGCATCCTTTGCAAGGGGCAGAATATTCCGACAGTATTTACCGCCTAATCTATCAATATGAATTACATCTGCGCTATAATGTCCAGATGCTGAAATATATCCAATTCCCGTATGCCTTCCATACACTCGGCTCAGCTTTCGCCCTGCCGGTAGATTCTTATATTCGCGTAAACGGTATGAACCGCCGACAAGCCGGCGAAGATTTCTATTTCCTTCATAAATTAACCCAACTTGGTGATTTGGGCGAAATTACAAACACTTGTGTACACCCTTCGCCTCGACCATCGTTCAGAGTACCTTTTGGTACCGGTGCTTTAATCCGACAAAGCCTTGAAAATGAAGCAAATGAAGTACTTACCTATCCAGCAGAAATATATTTACAGTTAAGAACATTTTTCGGTCAAATAGAAAATATTTATTCTAAAAATCTCAAATTAAATGATTTAAACATAGCTTCCTGCTTAAAAGAATTTTTACTTAAATACGATTTTGAAAAGAACTGCAATGAGATAAGAAAAAATACGGCCGGCTTTCCATCCTTCAAAAAACGTTTCTATCAGTGGTTCAATGGTTTTATGGTTGTGAAATTTCAAAATTTTGCCTTAAAGGATTTTCCTAAGATTCCGATTTTTGAAGCTGCCCCTTTTCTTGCCAAACAAAAGGAGGCCGACCTTTTGGCATATTACCGAAGTTTGGATAAAATAGTATGAAATTTGCCATTATTTCTTAATTTATCAAAAATTAGGAAATATTTGTATCTCTTGGTAATGTTCAACCGCATCAAAATCCTTTTCGCTATTTTGATAGCGATTGTGTATAAACTCTGAAGAGCTTTTTATCTCACATAAAAAGACAGAAAATCTATTCAAAAAAAAATGAATGTTATTTAATGCCTTTATGAAAATAGCCTATCTTTGTCAAAATTTAGTGCAAAAACCATAATTTATGCAAATAATTGGGAAAAGACTACCACATTTAGGGGGTGATGCTACAAATTTTATTAATTTGTATGCTTCAATAGGCGAAAATGCAGAGAATTTTCTTCCACCTGCGATTATTGAAAAACTGAAAAATTTTGTTCGCCTTTGTCATGAGGAACTCTTAGACCCTGCCAAACAAAAGGCTGATATTGATAAAAATATCCTGGAACTTAAAGAAGCCATTCCCGGCTATACCGATGTTTCCCTAATGCTCTATCCTCACGAGAATTCAAAGGCTTTTCAGTATCAAAGCAAGAAACATGAATTTATCACAAAACTTACCTATTTGTCTGCTAATGAAACAATAAAAGAAGAACAAAAACAAGCAGTAAGAAATATTCTTGAAGCACACGACTATTCGGTGGGTACACCTCCGGTTACCCAGTTTCAACTGGATTATGCTTACCAATTATATATTGGCGATAAAGTGGAGGAGCTTAAAAAATTTCGCAACCTTATTGGCATAAATGATGATGCCGATGAAGCGCAGTGGGACTACCTCATGAACGTTCTCGACCAAATGATTATCCAATCGAGCCACTATACTACTCTCGCCGAAAAAAATGATTTTTTGAGGAAAACAGAGCTAACTGTAAACTTTAGAGGATTAAATGGTTTTATTCGCACGGTAGTAAGCGGTAGCTCCGACACGGCCATAGAATTACTTTCCGAAGAGGTTTTTAGCTCACACAATGTGCTGCTTATCGAATTTGAGTCGGCCGATAAGCTTTTTGAGCAAATTCAGAATAATTATACACAAATTTTTCTAGTCAGAATAAAATCCCTACGCCTCAATATTTTTAATCACGAGCACTGGTTTCCTTACCTTACGCGCATTGTCCTTATCGACAACTCACCCGAAGCGCAAAGCACCAACACCAGTTTGGTTTTTTGTCTGCACAACGGTATTATTAATACTTTGGATAAAGTGCATACTAAAAAACTTGGAGCACTGGCCAATAGTCAATTGAATTTACGCCTTATTCTTGATAAAATTAATGAGCAAAATTTACAAAAAAATTATCACTTGGTTCAACAAAAAATAATCGCTTATAATAAAGAATTAGAGCAGATTAAAGCGCAACAAATCGGCACAGAAAAAAATCCCGACAGAGAAATTGTTCTCTATAAATTTGACGATTTTTCTAAACAAATTTTAAAGGATAAATACACGCTGACAAAATTTTCCGACTATCTTCAGTTAATTTTAAGCACTAAAAATTCAAAAAAATTACAAGCTCAAAATATAGATTTAATTCATGCTTTTGAAAAACGAATCAGACAATATTTTTATGCCAACAACAAAGAACTCTTGTTTGTTAGTATCAATGAGGGAGGTGGGAGAAATCAAATCAGAACTTATGGAGAGTGGCTTTTACAGCGTGAATTGAAAAAAGTGGACAAAAAAATTATGTACAAATGTCGGATTTTGCTCGATATTTTGCCCACTAATTATCATCGAACTTTAAAAAATCATTTTCATAAAAATTTTGGTATCAATCTTTTTCTCGAGAAATATAAAGAATATATCACTAAAAACGAAAATAATGCCGATAATACCGGTAGATTTAATAATTTTCTGATTGATTTGGGCATAAAAGAGGGTTACGATCAGAAAACAGCCGAAGAAAAGAACATTATTAAAGCTTTTATTAGTGATTTAGCAAATATTGGCAAAACCTCTATTCCCGATGATGTACAAATGATTATTCGCGATTTGCTCTTTCACAACAAATATAGTTTAAGACCTTATATTTTGTATAACAAAGACTTATCGTGGGAGTATCAGGATTTATTTCCGGCAGATCGCTTCGACTTAAATCCTTTCGACTTGGAAATTGGAAATGACAAGCAGGGTAGAATAGATTTTAAACGACTGATTGTTAAACTTAAACGTATGAAAAATAGTTTTCAACTTTTCGATGATAGCGGAAATCTCTGGGATAGATTTTGCGAAAATCTCACCATTGTAATTAACGATCCCTCTAATCCGGCCGGCTTTTCCGATCACAATGACGAGAGCTTGCTGGAATTTCTGAAATTTATTTCGCTTAGCAAAATCACACTTTTCCTTGATGAGGCTTATAATGATGCTGTTAAATCGGAAACTTCTGATGCGCCCAAATGGCGAAGCATTTCGCGCTATGTGAGCAATAATCTGGCCTCTTTTAGCAGAATTAATATGGTTAGTTCGCTCTCTACCACCAAAAATTTGGGCGGAACCGGAATTCGTCTTGGCGCACTAATGGCCACTGAAGCCAAAAAAGAGCTAATTAATTTTGCCCGTGAACAAAATCCACCCGAAAAATGCAATACCAACTCGGTATATATGCTTGTAAATACTTTAGAGGCAGCTATTCTGGCCAAAAAAGTAAAAAATACGGTCGAGAGCAGATTGGCTAAAAATGCTTCTATCAATACTATACGAAAAGGTATTGAGGAAAATATTAATAATTCTTATCAGAAAATTACCCGTTTTTTGCCCTTTGAGGGCAGTCCGCTACATATTTTTTTATTAGATGAACTTTTAGCTCTTGATAAATTAGAAGTCCTGAATTTACCTGATGATTTTCTCTACAAAGGGAAACCCTTTTTTAGCTATTATCAATCGCATTTAGTGAAATCCTTGAATAATTTCAGAATAAATAAAGTTTTCAGAGAAGAAGCTAATAAACGGCTGAATTCTGCAAAAAATGTTGCTGCCAAGGTGATTATTAATGGTGAGTTTGAAAAATATGCCAAAATTTCTGATGCCGATGGTTCGTATTTGTTTAATTTGCAGCTCACAAAATTTCACTCTTTTCAGGGATTGGAAAAATTTACCAAGCGACTGGCAACAGAGCGCGGAATTGCCGTTATTCCCTATAAAATTGGATTTTTGCGTTTCTCATTGGGCGGATATTTAAAAGGGGATGAGAAAGATTATTCAAACTTCAGCAAAGATTTTCAAAATGCACTGGAAATATTTT
>CAYQXT010000063.1:0-13314 GCA_964421365.1 uncultured Bacteroidaceae bacterium | reverse complement strand
CCCTATATATCTGACGAGAATCGGCACTCAAAATCTCACCTTCTAATTCTAAGGCCAGATGCGTGGCTATCGATGTTTTTCCACCGGCTGTGGCACCTAAAATGCAAACTAAATTGTATTTTCCTGATTTTTTCAATCTTACAATATTTTTTATAAATTTGCACAAAATTAATCCAAAATGGCAAATAATATCAATATAAAAAATAAAAAAGCTTGGCACGAATACGAAATTATCGAAAAATACGTAGCCGGAATCCAATTATATGGCACAGAAATAAAGGCAATCAGAGAAGGGAAAGCCTCCCTGAGCGATTCTTATTGCATGTTTGAAAACAACGAACTATGGGTAAAAATGCACATTTCTGAGTATGCCAATGGAACTTATAACAACCATGAGCCCAAACGCGACCGCAAATTATTACTCACAAAAAGAGAATTACGAAAATTACGTAAAAGCTACGATATAAAAGGCTTTACCATCGTTGCCTTGCGTTTATTTATCACAGAAAAAGGACTGGCCAAACTCCAAATTGCTCTGGCCAGAGGTAAAAAGTTATATGATAAACGCCAGAGTCTTAAACAAAAAGACCAACAGCGCGATATAGACCGCCATTATAGATAATTCGGAAATTGGGATTCTGGATTCAGGAATTGGTAATTTGGCACTTGTAGATGGACATTAACAACTTACAATTATTTTTGTGCACACGAGCGGACTTTCCGCTTATACCATCCCTTTTCTCAGCTGGTCACCAAAAACTTTCCAACCTGCCGTCAAACACTTAGAAACGTTAAAGCAAAGCAACAGTACCTTGCTTAGTCGCTTTGGTTGCATGGCTTTTTAAAAACAAACTATTTTTTAGCGACAAACAGAATTAATAATTCACCATTGCATAACAAATCTCATTCAGCTCTTGTTTTTTTAAAATTCTATACCTACCTTTAAGCATAATTTTTAAAATTTAAGTTATGCAAAACTATCCTGACTTTTCTTATGATTATCAATTACTAATAAAACATCTATTAGACAATGTATTAGACTGGAAGCCTAATGAAAAAATTTATTATCGCGATAAATTTAGCTATACCTATAAAGATATGCATAAGCGTGTATGCCAATTAGCCAACTTACTAAAATCGGCAGGAATTGAAAAAGGAGATATGGTAGCCGTTATGGACTGGGACAGTCATCGTTATTTAGAGAATTACTTTGCCGTACCTATGATGGGTGCCATTTTGCATACCATCAATATCCGGCTCTCTCCCGACCAAATGCTTTATACCATTAATCATGCTGAGGACAAAGTTTTAATTGTTCATAAAGATTTTGAATCGCTGATAATGAAAATGAAAAATAACTTTGAAACGGTAAAACAGATTATTTACATTTCGGATGGCGAAGATTACAAACCCAAATATGAAAGCCTTGGTGAATATGAAGAACTAATAAACAAACAAAGTGCAGATTTTGATTTTCCTGATTTTGATGAAAATACAATAGCTACGACATTTTACACAACCGGTACTACGGGCTATCCTAAGGGGGTATTTTTCACTCACCGGCAGCTTGTTCTGCATACCATTACGACCATAGCCAATTTTGGTGCTTTTCCAGAGCCCGCAGGCTTTACGCAGGCAGATATTTACATGCCTTTAACACCTATGTTTCACGTTCATGCATGGGGTGTGCCTTATGCCGCCACCGTACTGGGAGTAAAACAGGTATATCCAGGGAAATACGATGAGATGATTGTAAAACTACTGGTGAAACACAAAGTTACATTTTCACACTGTGTACCTACAATTTTACAAATGGTGGTAGGTAATCCGGCCACTAAAACTCTGGATTTATCTAAGTGGAAAGTTATAATCGGAGGCTCTGCCCTATCAAAAGGCTTAGCAAGCATGGCCATGGAAAGAGGGATTAAGGTTATGACCGGCTACGGAATGTCAGAAACAGCACCAATTCTAACCTTAGCAATGCTAAAGCCTGGAAAAAAGAATGCAGATTTTAATGAAAAATTAGATACCGTTACCAAAACTGGTTTTCCAATGCCACTAGTAAAAATGAAAATAGTGGACGAAAACATGAACGAACTTCCCAGAGGCAAAAAAAATATTGGCGAAATAGTGGTACGCACTCCATGGTTAACCAAAGGTTATTTTAAAGTGGAAGAAAAATCAAAAGAACTGTGGCGGGGCGGATGGCTCCATACCGGCGATATTGCTTACCGCGATGAAGACGGGTATTTTAAAATTACCGACCGGCTTAAAGATGTTATCAAAACAGGAGGAGAGTGGGTTTCGTCTCTGGAGATTGAGAATATGATTAGTCAGTGCCAAAGTATCGCACAAGTAGCAGTAATTGGAGTCCCAGATGAAAAATGGGGCGAGCGTCCGGTTGCCTTTGTAGTTCATAAAGAAGTTGATGATACTCAAGCTGCCTATACCGCTTGTAAAAACACCCTGATGACATTTGTAGAGACTGGGAAAATTGAAAAATGGGCTATTCCTGATCGTTTTATTGTTTTAGACGATATTCCCAAAACAAGTGTGGGAAAAATTAATAAAAAAGAATTACGTAGATTATTTGCCAAGAAATATTCAGGATAAAATAACAATAGTGAATAGCTAATGATAAATAATAAATCAATACTCCGTTAAACTTTGCCAAAGTTTGAATCTAAAAAAATAATGACTTAATAATTAGCGACATATATGTTTAGCAACAACTTTGGTAAGATTTTAATTTTAAGTTATTTACAAAAAGTTGACGGACAATTGATAAATATAACGAACTACAAAACAAAAATTTAATTTTTAAAAAACAAAAAATTGGCAAAAGAAATAGAACGAAAATTTATCGTAGAAGGCGAAAAATGGAAATCAGAAATTTTCAAGAGCATAAGAATTCGTCAGGGATATGTATTCAATACCGGAAACAAAACTTTACGTGTCAGAATTACAGATACTAAGGCTTATTTAACCATGAAAGGGAAAACCACTGGAATTTCAAGAGACGAATTCGAATACGAAATTCCAGTAGAAGAAGCCAAAAAGATACTTGATATTTATTGCGAAAACGGAAAAATTGAAAAAACGCGGCATTTTATCCTTGTGGGGGGCAAAGAATGGACCATCGATGAATTTTTTGGCGATAATGCAGGTTTACTAATGGCTGAAGTTGAACTGGAAAGCGAAGAGGAAAAAATAGTCATTCCAGGATGGGCTAAAAAAGAAGTGAGCCACGATAAACATTTTTTCAATGCTTATCTGAGCCTGCATCCCTATAAACAATGGTAAATTTGTTGACTTCTAAAAAAATCGGCCGAATAATAAATTCGGCCGAATAATATTTTATCCTAAATAATTCCGTAAAATTTTATTTCGAGGTGATAAGCGCAATCTTTTAATTGCTTTTTCTTTAATCTGCCTAACTCGTTCGCGCGTAAGGGTAAACTCTGCACCAATTTCTTCCAAAGTTTGGGTAATTTTACCACTTAATCCATAGTAAGAACGAATAATATCTGCCTCACGTGGGCTTAAAACAGAAAGTGTACGCTCTATTTCAACCTGAAGAGATTCATGAATTAAGTTTTTATCCGGCCGAGGTGAATCCTCCGACATCATTACCTCATAAAAACTAGAATTTTCATCATCCTTAATGGGTGAATCCATAGATACATGTTTGCTATTATGTTTTATAGCTTCTTTCACATCGCCAGGAGCAATCTCCAATTCCCGGGCAATTTCGGTAGGGCTAGGCTCGCGTTCAAACTTTTGTTCGAGCAATGCCGTTGCATTATTCACCTTATTTACCGCACCAATTTTATTAAGGGGTAAGCGTACAATCCTTGCTTGCTCAGACAGTGCTTGTAAAATAGATTGCCGAATCCACCATACGGCATAAGAAATAAATTTAAAACCTTTTGTCTCATCAAAACGCTGAGCGGCCTTCAATAAACCAAGATTACCTTCGTTTATTAAATCAGATAAACTAAGACCTTGATTTTGGTATTGCTTTGATACTGAAACGACAAAACGAAGATTAGCCTTTACTAGCCTATGTAAGGCCAGCTCATCTCCTTTCTTAATTTTACGGGCTATTTCCACTTCTTGCTCAGCGGTCAGCAAGCTGACTCTTCCAATTTCCTGAAGGTATTTGTCCAAAGAGGGAGTCTCTCTATTGGTTACCTGTTTGGTAATTTTTAATTGTCTCATGATTTGTAGCGTTGGTTAAAAAAATTTTTGAGTTAATTTCGTTTTAAAGATAGGTAGAAACAATGATAAGTTTATATATTTTTTGAAAACATTAACATAAATTTACAAAAAATCGTATTTTCACAATTCATTAAGAAATAAGAGTTGGTACACTATCTAAAATTTTAGCAAATTATTTTGCGTATTTGTGTATTATTGTTTATTATTGCACCGATTTTATTAAAGCAATCAGAAAAATTAAACTTGTCTGTTAAAGTTTTATCAATTATAATTTTACCAAGAATCAGTTTTAAATAAAAAAATCATATAACTTATCATTAATTAAATATTTTATGTACGACATCCTCGATTTGAACAAAAAACTAGTTTCAGAGTTAAGAGAAATAGCAAAGACCCTACACATCCCCAAGGTTGACACATTGAAAAAGAAGGATTTGATTTACCAGATTCTTGACCAGCAAGCAATTGAAGCATCCAACGGAAGTAGGATAATAAAAAAAGAAGAGCCCAAAAAACTGGCAAAGATAGAAAAAATAGCTGACACAAAATTTAGTGAGATAGAAAAAGAAATTTTTCCTACTGAGGAAATCAGTGAGAAAGAAGTTGAGGAAGAGAAGGTTGTAGAAAACTCCAAACCTGCAACCACAGACGAACCTGAAAAAGCTGACTTGAGTTCAAAAACAGAGACTAAACCCCGTGTAGAAAAAAAAGGCAGAGAAAGAAAATATGAGAAACGCAATCAGGACAAATCCGATTTTGATACACTTATTACAGCATCTGGTGTTTTAGAAATCATGCAAGATGGATATGGCTTTTTACGCTCCTCTGATTATAATTATTTCAGTTCACCGGATGATATTTATGTTTCACAGTCCCAGATTAAACTTTTTGGATTAAAAACAGGTGATACGGTAGCTGGTTTTATACGTCCACCCAAAGAAAATGAGAAATTTTTTCCTTTAATAAAAATTGAAAAAATTAATGGAACAGACCCGGCGGTTATCCGAGACAGGGTACCCTTTGATTATTTAACTCCACTATTCCCCAACGAAAAATTTGATTTATCAAGTCATCCCAGAGCCAATGTTTCTACCCGTGTAGTGGATATGTTCTCTCCTATTGGTAAAGGTCAGAGAGGATTAATTGTCGCTCAGCCCAAAACAGGTAAGACCATTTTATTAAAAGATATTGCCAATGCTATTGCAGCCAATCAACCGAACGTATATCTTATTGTACTACTGATAGATGAACGTCCAGAAGAAGTTACAGACATGAAACGCAGCGTGAAAGCGGAAGTTATTTCTTCTACTTTTGATGAACCGGCCGACAGGCACGTAAAAGTAGCACAAATAGTACTCGAAAAAGCCAAACGTTTGGTAGAATGCGGACAGGATGTAGTAATTTTATTAGACTCCATAACCCGCTTAGCACGTGCTTATAACACCGTTTCACCAGCAAGTGGCAAAGTTCTTTCTGGCGGAGTAGATGCCAATGCCCTACACAAACCCAAGCGTTTCTTTGGCGCTGCCCGAAATATAGAAGATGGTGGTTCTCTAACTATCATCGCCACAGCACTTATTGATACCGGCTCTAAAATGGACGAAGTAATTTTTGAAGAATTTAAAGGCACTGGCAATATGGAACTTCAGTTAGACCGTAAATTATCTAACAAACGTATTTACCCGGCTGTTGATTTGAATGCTTCAAGTACCCGCCGTGATGACCTTTTGCTGGACAAGGACTTCTTGAATAAAATGTATATTCTCAGGAATTATCTGGCGGATATGAACCCAATCGAGGCGATGGAATTCTTAAGAAACAAAATAGCCAAAACCCGCTCTAACGAAGAATTCTTAATTTCCATGAATAGTCAATGATTTGTTTATAGTAAAAAAGGATTGTAACTCACTATATAATATAAAGCCGGCAAAATTAGATTTTGTCGGCTTTAAAATTATGCATAACTATCAAAAACACCATTAAATTTTCTGAGTAAATATTAAAAAAGGACATCTTATTTAAACAAGACTCACACCTTATTCATCAATTTTAAGTACATATTTAGCCGGATATTTTTCCGTCCATCTTACAGAAGACCAAATAATTCTATTTAACAAATCATCGTCATCTCCCGCATCAATTCCTTTTTTCATAACATTAATCGAAGCGATCGCTGATTTTTTTTGTTTTCCATGTAATTCTGAAAGCGGAGGATTCATTTCATCAAGAGGGATTTGGTTTTTTAACGCTCCGTAAGCCTCCAAATTCTCAATCGTATCAAAAATATCAAACATTGGTTTTGCGGTGGCATCAACTATATTCATCGGAGGTAAACCAAGAATTTGTTCTATCGTACGGATCATAGAACTTTGATTATAGTCCGTAGAAATTACGGTACCAAGTTTAGAATAAGGGCTAATAACCATTGCCACTGTTCGGTAGGCAGATACATGATCCCAGCCATTTTGAGCATCGTCTTCGGTAACAAAGATAACTGTGTTTTTCCAGAATTTACTGTGAGAAACAGCCTCAATTATCTGCCCAAGGGAATAATCATTATCGGCAACCATTGCTCTTGGACTTGGATGATCTGGAGCCGTAAGTGCAGTGTGATCATTGGGTAAAGCCATAATCATTAGACTAGGCAAAGAATCTCCAGCCATTTGTTCATAGTTTTTCAGTTCGTCAATAAATGCTTTTGCTCGTAAGACATCGGGAATATTATGGCTATCATAGCCGGGAAAGCTTGGAGACAAAATTGCTCGCACCCTCTTAATCGTTGTTTTATTAGTAAAATGAAAGCTTTTGCCAGCCAGAAAATGAGTATAAATATCCATCCATTTTTCTCCTCCCGACCACTCCGGAATAGCTGTTTCGCCATATATTCTAACACTTTTCCCGTGATCAAGAGCATTGTCCCACAAAAAACCTGTTTTGGGATAAGCCATAGCATCATACAAAACATGAGTATAACTTCTAAACCAAGCTCTCACATTTTTCTCCACATAATCTGTTACAATAGAAGCATCTGTCCATAAATGTCCTTCGGCTGAACATTTGCCCGAGGCTTTATAATTATCCAACAGAACATAATTATTTACCAATTTATGTGTATTTGGTGTTATTTTTTGGCCAAAAACACACAAAGAGGAGTCTCCATTTCCCTTTTTCACATCACCGAGGATTTGATCATAGGTTCTATTTTCCTTTATGATATAAAGAACGTGTTTGAACACCGATTTCTCGCCTATCCTTTTAGGAACAGGAACCGCTTTTACATTTTTGCGAGGCAAATAATTCAACAAAGCGAGTCTTTCTTGTTTATTGTTTTTTATAACTTGTCGGGTGTATTGTATCAGCAACTTTTCGGAAGGAATTGGAATAACAGAAATGGAAGCCAGCATTCGATGACTATTAAAATCTCCTGCCGTGGAATGTTTTTTGTTGGGTGGGAAAAAGAAAGTTTGAAAAGCCTTGTTTTTTTTATTTTTCACAGTCAGTCTTGCACCAAGAGCTTCAATATTAGCTATATACAAAACAGAATCCTTATAGATTGACAGGCCGGCAGGATATGCAGCCGTAGGAATAAATCCCTTAATTTCACTCTTTTTAAGTTCTGATTTGCCCGAAGCTTTTTGGCCAAGCATAACAACAGCAACGGCGTTATCCATTCCATTTGAGACATATAAAATTTTTCCATCGGCAGAAATGACTAATCCATTTGGAGAATCTCCCCAAAAAGGGTTTTTCAGCCGATTTAATCGCACAGAAATTGTCTCTGACACAAGATTTGTGGCTGTATTTATAACACTAATATCATCGTCATTTCCGTTGGCAACATAAACATATTTACCGTCCGGACTGCTAATTATATCATTGGGATGAAGTCCAACGTCTATTTTATTAATTTGAAGTCCATTTTTTGGATTCAAGACAGTAATAACGCCTGTATTAACCGTTCCATATTTGTCCACAGCAGCTTTTCTCCAAGGGATACCGGCTGTTTCATGATTGTTCTTGTCCGGGATAAAGCCAGCCCAATTAGAAACGTATAAATTGCCATTAGCAAAACAAATTCCGTAAGGAGCCAAACCAACTTCCTTTTGCCATATTATTTTTCCTGTTTTTAAATTGAGTTTGGCCAATTCGTCATTTCCGTTAAGAACAACAAAGGCGATATTCTCTTTATTTTCTTTCCGAACAAAAATTTCATTTGGTATAGATACTTTGGCTTGTCCTTTGGGCTTAAAGTAATATTTTTTTACAACTTCTGCCTTAGTCCCATCCCATGAGGCTTTTATCAAATTATTTCTTGTCCCCCACAGAATCATTTGCTTACCTTCTTCTGTAAACCAACAGATCCCAGAATAAGTATTCATTGCATGGATTTTGATATTTTTTTCTTTTCGATTCACAAGCCGATAAAGAATTTGATTATTGCTCCTTTTTATAATAACAATACTGTATCTTTCTTCCACAGCAATAACCCTATTATCGGGGGATAAACTTACATCAAGAGCATGATTCTCGAGACTTGAATCACCAAAAAAGATTTGTTTTCCAGCCGGAGTTAACAATCTATTATAAGGTATTGAAACTCCTGCTTTTTCAGATTTCAATTGTTCTTTTTCTGTATTACCAAATTTACAGGAAGATAACAACAAGAATACGAAACTTAGCACTATCGAAATTCTAAATAATTTTTTATACATATTATATTATTTAACAGGTTATTTTTTTCATAAACATCTAAACATCCGGTATAAAAAGATGAATTTGTATCGAAATCGGTCGGACGGCTTCATTAATCAATTGTAAATGAGCTATCATTTTTTTGCAATTTTAATAATTCTATCTGTCCAACCGGTTTTTAGACCGAACTCATCTAAAAATATAAACTTTGCAAAAGTTAAGGTTTTCTATAAAATTCTGTGATTTTCAAGATATTATCTATTTTTAAATCAAACTTTGGCAAAGTTTAACAAAATATTATACATATAACAAACTATTCTTTGGCGACAAACAGAATTCAGAATTCAGAATTCACAATTCACGATTGCTTACTATTCTTCATCAAATTCTTTAATAGCTAGAGAAGCCGCACCGAGTACTGCAACATTTTTATCTATTAATCCCGAAGGTAGTATCTTAATTTTATTTTTATAAATATTTAGAAGACTGGCTTCAAAGACTCTACGAGTAGGATCAAAAATAAAATTTCCGGCTTTGGCTAATCCGCCAAAAAGGAAAATAGCTTCGGGACTGGTATGAGCAACTGAATTGGCTAAGGCGGCACCAAGAATTTCGCCGGTATATTCAAAAGCTTCTTTTGCTACAACATCACCCTGTAAGGCAGCCTCTGTAATATTTTTTGCAGTGAGCCGGTCAAAAGGGACACTTCTTAAAACGCTGTCGTTTATTCGGTCGGCAAGAAGTTTATACACAGTTCGTTTTATTCCGGTGGCAGAAGCATAGGTCTCTAAGCACCCTCTGCGCCCACATGCACAATATCTACCATCGGGATTTACGGTAACATGCCCAAGTTCGCCGGCAAAACCATCATGGCCAAGGACTAAATTCCCATTGGCAATAATCCCACTTCCCAAACCAGTGCCAAGGGTTATGACGATAAAATCTTTCATTCCTTTGGCAGCACCAAAATGACCTTCGCCCACTGCAGCAGCATTGGCATCATTGGTGAGTACAACAGGTACATCTGTCAGTTTCTGAAATTTATCTTTAAAAGGAATCATCTCAGTCCCCCACTTTAAGTTTGGAGCATTTTCAATGGTTCCGTTATAATAATTAGCATTTGGTGCACCAATTCCAATTGCTCTGATTTTATATTTGTGGGCATAATCGAGAAATGTTTCAAAGATTTTGTCACTAAGCGTAAGTAAATAAACATCAAAATTTTCGTATCCTTGTGTAGGCATCCGATGCTCGGACAAAAGCTCTCCGTCAGTATTGACAAATCCCCATATAGTGTTTGTGCCACCAATATCTATTCCAACATATATATTTTTCATATGACATAAATTACATTTTCATAAATAACTCAACTTTAGATAATTTCAGATGTAAGCACGCTCAAATGTCAAAAAATCGAATTTTGCGCATAAGTAGTAAATAATTCTAAAGCCTTGATTCCAAGGAATGAATTTCCGGCCTCGTTCAAACCAGGCGACCAGACAGAAATAGCTAATTCTCCGGGAATAACAGCAACAATAGCGCCACCTACACCACTTTTAGCAGGCAAGCCCACGCGGTAAGCGAAATCACCAACAGCGTCATAAAGACCACAAGTGAGCATCAGAGCATTGATGCGCTTAGCCTGTCGAAGATTAATTATTTCATGGCCGTTCTGTAATTTGCCATAATTGGCAAGATATAGAAAGCTACGGCTTAAATCCTGTGCATTCATAGCAATACTACATTGATGAAAATAGATGTTCAAAACCTGCTCAACCGGATGTTGAAGATTACCAAAACTTTTTATCAGATTGGCCATTGCGCGGTTTCTATCGCCAAATTCCCGCTCAGATTCAGCCACTTCTTCATCGTAGCTGAGACTTGTATTCCCTGCCAGTTGCCTGACAAATTGCAGAATTTCATTTTTTGTTTTTCCAAAACCATCAAAAATAGCATCCGAGACAACTATTGCTCCAGCATTTATAAATGGATTTCGAGGGATTCCATTTTCATATTCTAATTGTACCAGCGAATTAAAACTTGTTCCTGATGGTTCGCGCCCCACACGCTCCCAAATAGCTGCTTCTAACTTTTTAATGGCTAAGGTAAAAGTATAAACTTTGGAAATGCTTTGAATAGAAAAGTCTTGCTCAAAATCACCTATTCCATATTCTTCTCCTTTTACTGTACTTATGTGCATAGCAAAAGATTTAGGTCTAATACCTGCCAAAGCCGGAATATAATCGGCTACTTTTCCTTTTCCGAAATAGGAATGAAGCTCCTCGTAAATTTTATTTAGTATATTTTGATAATCAATATTTGACATCTAAGGAATATTTTTTGGCTAAATAATTTAAATAAATCTTTCCTCAAAAATAAATGAACGTATATTTATCTAAAATAAAGCCATTTAATTTTATCATCAATAATATTTTTTTGTTAAAAAAATGAAAAAATTATCTTTGCAAACGCCTGTAAAAGTAAAATTTTTTTTGCTTTGGCAATTTATTTTTTTAATAATAATTTAAAGTATTCTAAATCAGATGAAAAATTTATCTTTAATTTTAAACATAGTTTTATTAGTAGCTGTGGCTTTCTTATTTGTAGAGGTTCTGGGAGATAAGGACAAAAGTAATGAACAGGAAAATAAAGTTTCTGCAACAACAGGGCAAGCACTGAATGTAGCTTATGTAGAAATGGACTCACTTTTAAAGAATTATAATTTATACAATGATTTGAGCAAACAATTTGGGAATAATCAACAAAGAATGGAAGCTGAATTGGGGCAAAAATCTCAGAAATTGCAACAGGAAGCTGCCGATTTACAACAAAAAATGCAAAATAGGTTAATTACCCAACGACAAGCCAATGCAAAACAAAAAGAGCTGGTACAACGGCAACAAAATCTGGTTCAGTTACGCAACCAATCTTCACAAAAACTAGCTATGGATAATCAAATTATGAATAAACAAGTGTACGATAGTATCTATTCATTTTTGAATGATTTGAATGCAAAGCACCATTATAAAATAATTTTTAGTTCGGCACAAAGTAATCCTATTTTGCTAGCCGATTCTACTTTAAATATCACCAGAGAAGTGTTAAAAGGAATTAATACCCGTTATTTAGGAAAATAATACCGAATTGGAATCATTTTAGTTATGCATATTTTGTATTATTATGATTGTAAATGAAATAACAAAACATTTTTGCTATTTTGATAGTGCTTTAGTATAGATTATTCATAGTCAAAACTCTGGCAGAGCATTAAACTGTCAGGGTTTGGGCACGATTAGATCTAATCGATTCATTATCAAACAGTACAATAATCAATACCAATATATTACATACTCTTCGCAATTATATCAAAATATAATATTTATAATATTCTGAATAAGCACTAATTAATTTGATTCAAATCGTCTTCGGAGATTAATTTATTCAGAATGGCATACACCGTTAAGCCAGCTACAGACTTAATTCCTAATTTACGGGTAATATTTTTTCGATGCGTAATTACGGTATGCGTGCTGATAAAAAGCCTATCGACAATATCTTTATTGATAAATCCCATAGCTACAAATCTTAATATCTCTGCCTCACGTTCGGAAAGTCCGCTGCCTGAATGTGTTTTTTCCGGTACAATTTCTTCTATCAATGCACTTATATGATCAGAAATAATTGATTTTGACTCATCAATTTCAATTACTAAATCGAAAAAATGATTATCAGGGATAGTATAATGTAAATCTTTTAGGGCAATTATGCGGGTTTGCTTTTGGTGTAACTCTTTAAGAAGATTGCAAGTTTTGGAATTCTGAACACTAAACTTATAATTAAAAATAATAAGCTCGGGCTTAAAATTGTTTATTTCGTTCGCAAATTGTCCTAAGTCACTAAATTCCAAATGAATATTCACATTAGATATTTCGTTAAGAATGGCTCTTAAACCTTGCCTTATAATATAACTCTGTTCTAAAATCAGAATTTGAATAGCTGCCATAGTTTAAAAATTAGTTATTTTCATTTCTTCTTCAATCAATTTCACCTTAGGAATAAGAACTTTCTCCTCGATCCGGGAATGATTATTCAAATCTTTTTCCAGACGAAATAAATCAAAAAGAATATGTTGCAGCACTTCGGTATTTGATACCGGTGGCAGGTATTTAATAAGAATATTTTTTAGATCTAATAGTTTTTCTTCTATATCGTCATGAATCTGTGCATATATATTAATGGTATATTTTTTGTACTCGGATTTTGATAAGCTAATTTTTTGAGTTAAAACTTCTTCTAATTTTACGGAATAAGGATAAACCGTTTTTTCCTCATAAGCCATGTGTTCTACAACCTCATCCCGGTATTGAGCAAAGAAATTAATTAATAGTTGCTTATTTTTCT
>CAYQXT010000062.1:0-13357 GCA_964421365.1 uncultured Bacteroidaceae bacterium | reverse complement strand
CTATCGGGCTTAAAAAAACACATTTTTTGATGTTTTTCGCAAGTCCGTAGGACAATCCTATTGTTAGCCCATAATTTTAATTATGGGAATTATTTAAAATGCAGCTCAGCACAAACGCGGTAATTACAAGCTAAATAAAAATACAAAATTTTCATACAGCAGAACAAAATTCACCATTGTTTATTCTTTGTGTATTTCTCAAAACTTACTATTCACGATGCATAAAAGAACTGCACATTGAGAAAACGAGTGATTGCATCGTTTTTTTTATCTGTTTTCTATAAATACAACGACTTAAATGCCGTTGCTAATCATGTCAGAAGCTGATTAAATGCAGCGAAACTTGAGTTTATAATATTTTGATGAAAATGAAACAACAAAACACTTTTTACTATTTTGATAGCGATAATGGATTAATTCCTATTGTCTTCGGTCTCATTTTGTTCGAGCCACTCGCGGTAATTGTTTATATCTATATCTATGGCTTTCAAGGCCAAAGCAGTTATTACAGCATCATCAATCAGACCAAAACCAAAAATAAAATCGGGGATTAAATCTACCGGCATAATAACATACAATGCAGTAGCAACGATAGCCAATAATGATTTCCATGGAAATTTATGATACTTGCCTGCCTTATAATCACGCCGAAAGTCTCGCGCATAACGCAAATTTCCATAAAAACCTCTTTTTAGGGGTAAATTCGATTTTTTACTGGGTTTATTTTCCATTTTTGCTCTAAAATTAAGTAAAATTATTTATCTTGCATAACAAAGTCATACCTAATCGATAATCTGTTTTTATACATATTTTTGTAATGCTTTGATTGAAAATGAATTAACAAAATTCTTTTCCGGAGTTTGATAGCGGTTGGGCACAGTACTTAAACGCTTTTATGTTTAATAGCAAAATTTATGAAAACAATTCTTTTTACCCTCTTTTTTTTCTTGTTGCTTAGCACTGTTTTAGCGCAAAAACAAATTTTCATAAGTGATTTTGATGATACTTATAAAATTACTCATGCCAGGAAACCGCTGCAAGCGCTGTACAATATTTTCTTCACCGAAAAAGATTTTGTGGGTAATGATAGTTTGTATGCATACTTGCAAAAGCACGACAGTCTAATTATCCTTAGTAATTCGCCTAAATTTTTAGGCCGGAAAATAAGCCGACAGCTAAAGCACGACCATGTGTATTCTTTTGGTTTGGTGCTTAAACCTCTATTTAAGCGGGGGAAAGACTTTAAGCTTGCTCAAATCAGAAAGATTATCACGGATAACTGCCAAATGCGGTTTATTCTCATTGGCGACAACGGGCAAAAAGATCCGATTATTTATCAGGGAATAGAAAAAGAATTTTCGAAGCAAATTGAAGGGATATATATTCACAAAGTTGTAGAAAAAAACGAGTTAGAAGGGATAAATTACTACGCAAGTCCAAAGGAATTAAGCCTAGAAATAGGGAAAAACAAGTAATGGTTAATTGTGTTTGTTGCTAAAGAATCGTTGGGTAGATTTACCCTATTTCTACTTCAAATAATTCTAAAGCTAAGAAAATTAAAGTAAATCATTAGGGTCGAAGTTGAAAAGTTCGCCCTTCTAGGGGAAAAATCATTTCGTATCTTTAGGAGAGCATCTGCGGGCTGCGGCAGGGATTGAAGCGGTAGCTCGTTGTAGTCCGAAGCCCAGCAAAACACGCCACAAAAGAGTGGAACGAACAGTGAAACTCCTTTTGTGGTGATGTTTTGCTGGGCTGAGGCAAGGCGACTACAAGCGAAAAGCCCGTGGCCGCCCAAAATCATAAAAATAATCTTATACCTTAATCTTAATAATTTCGTCTAATCGAGTGGTATAAGGAGGTGAAAATTTTTCTTGACGCATTTTCCGAGTTCGCTTTAAATCTTAAGTAGCCAGCTTCAGTTTGTCAGTACCCAAATTATGATTGACCTCATCGACTACTTTCATCAATTAAATTCAACTTAATCAATATAATTATTTGTCATTTTTTGTATATTTTGCAGCAGGCTTTATCCTGCCTTTAGTTTGCATATTAAAAAGTATGTATTAGAGACAATAATAGTATAAAGTTAAACTAATTTCATGTTATAAACTAACCCATGTCTAAAATTTATAAATACTTTTTGATAACTTAGTGATGTTCTAAAATGAACAAAAGTAAGTATACAAAATGCGATACCAGGATGGTATAATAAATGAGTTCTGTCTAAAAACCGGTCGGACGGATAGATTTATTAAAACTGTAAAAATAAACAGCTCACTTACAATTCATTAATGAAGCTATCCGTCCAATTTCGATACAAATTCACCTTTTTATACTGGAGTCATAAATACTTTAAGTATTTATTTTTTTATAAAATGTACAAATTCTGTTTACTTTTGCCATAGAATATAAAAAGAATGGAAAAATACGACATTGCAATAATAGGTTCAGGGCCTGCCGGTTTTTCGGCAGCCATGCGAGCTATAGATTTTAATAAAAAAGTTTGTTTGATAGAAAAAGAAGAACTTGGCGGTGCGGGTATTTATAATGGTGCCTTAACTTCTAAAACCATGTGGCAGTTGTCGCAGGATTTTGCTGTTGCCGGAGCAATAAACAGAGGCTACCGTGCTTCCGGGCTTCAGGTTGATTTCCGCGAGGTAATAAAATCGGTACGCCAAGCAGCCAAAACCAAAGTTTATCAGATGCTTTCGCAGATTGAGAGCTTGACTCAGGGACATTATGCCGATTGCAGTATGTCGCTAAAAAAAGGTCATGCCCGCTTTTTAAATAAAAATACGCTGGAAATTGAACTTAAAGATGGTAAAAAAGAGCGAATACATGCAGAGAGTATTGTTATTGCCACGGGTTCCCGTCCACGAGAATATCCCGGGATTCCGGTAGATCACAAGCGTATTATCAATTCTGATGATGTGATGAACCTTAAAGAATTTCCGGAACGGATGATAATTGTTGGTTCTGGCATAATTGGAAGCGAATTTGCCACTATCTTTTCCAACTTTAAACAAACCGAAGTACACTTATTAGACCGGCAACACAGGGTTATTCCCTTTGAAGACGATGATTTAAGTGATTTTGTTTCAGAAAATCTCAAAAAAAACGGTGTAATTATTCACCATACGGCTAATCTACGCACCATTCGTAAGCAAGAGGAATATCTTGAAATCGTACTGGATTATGAAGACGGACACAGCAAAGTTTTAGAGGTAGATATAGCGTTTATGGCCATTGGCCGGCAGCCGAATACCGATGATTTAGGTTTAGAAAAAATTGATGTAAAGCCAAATAAATATGGCCTTTTAAAGATAAAAAAGAACTGTAAGCTTTGTGATGAAAATTCGCATACAGAGCAAATTTATATTGCCGGCGATATTTCGGGTGCTACGCAGCTATATAGTGTGGCAGAAATTCAGGGACGTCATGCTGTAGCCGATTTATATAAGGAAACAGTAACACCGCTCAGTTATTACAATATGCCTACGCTGATGTTTTTCAAACCCGAAGTAGCTGCCGTAGGAATGAACGAGAAGCAACTACAAGCTGCAAGAATTGCTTATAAAATGGTTTACTATTCCAACGAACTTGTTAACCGTGCCATTGCTATGCGCTACACAAAAGGTTTTGTTAAGCTGATGATTAGCGATGATGGCGATGAACGAATTTTGGGAATGAGGGCTGCTGGTCCGCAGGCTTCGGCCTTTATTGTATCCGTTGCTCACATGATGAACGAGAAAAATAGCTTAGACGAAATCCTTAAAACCATACATCCACATCCCAGTCTAACAGAAGGAATTCAGGAAGCTTTACGAGTATTTAAAAATAAATCCATCTTTAAGCCCTACGCTTTTCCTGATTTAATTCGAACCAAAACATGGCATCCTGATGAGTCTATTTAGTCTTAATCATGCTTTTTGGTTCTTTGTGGTGTATTTAATCTTCAGCCGAGGATTATTTTTATTATTCCCTACATACGTTAATACCCGTTTTGCACCTGTACCTAAAGTGAAAAGGATTAATCTAATAGACAGTTTCGTATTTTATTCGGCTATTTTATACACTATTTTCATACCTCTTAGCTTAAATAAATACTTACTATATAGCGGATTAATTATCTATATAGTAGGAATAAATACATTAATAATTTCAATTTATCAATTTGCTATTTCTGCACCCAACAAAATTGTAAATACCGGTTTATATGCGCTTAGTCGTCATCCGGTTTATCTGAGTTTTTATCTTCTTTTTTTGGGTATTTGCATTAGTACAAGCTCTTTTGTTTTGTTGATTTTATGGATAATACATATTTTATTACAGCATCAAATTATAAAGAAAGAAGAAGCTGATTTACACCGATTTTATGGTAAAAGCTATGAAAATTACTGCAGACAAACAAAGCGATATATTTAGGTAATTGTGAATTACAATACTTCCTTAATTTTTTGTCGATGAATTACACACGAATAATTTCTATTGATTAAAACTTTTGTTCAACTCAGGCTATGCCTGAGTCGTTAATATTCTTTCAGGCTAAACCTGAATAATAAATATACAAAGATAAAACCTTTGCCGAACTTGGATATAATTTATCACAACTTTACAACTAGATATAAGTTTTTATAACAAGATATTACATACACTTTTCAACAATATCCAAACGTTCGATTTCTAACTTTATAGATGCACATTAATTCACCATTCACCATTAAAATATTATATTTCTCTCAATCGTCCCATAAACAAAATACTTTTATTTTTCCTATCCGCAATAATAAAAAAGAAAGGGTGATTCGCCTTAAAAACAACAGGATGAAAAGAGCCAATGGAAGTTTTGCGCATCATCACCACAGCCGTTGCAGCAGCAGCTTCGGTTCCTTTTTCATTCAAGTTTATATAGGTTTTATGAATTACCTTACTAATTTTCAATTCATTATCAGGATTAATACCTCTAAAATCAGCATCCTTTCCAAAAGCGATTTCCATAGGAGTTTCTTTAAGAATATCCGAAAGTTCGGTTTCATACTCAATACGAAATTTAGGTAAACTCAATTCAACACTCTTAAAGCTGCTATTCAGCTCAAAATCATGTAAAATATCGGCACTAAAATCCTTTTCAAAATCGGCCAATCCATCTATAAATTTCGGAAGGAAAATATACATAGCCGCTTCATTCTCTCTATAAGGAAGTTCTATCGCCTGATAACTATCTGTTCTCAGGTATCTCATTCGTTGGGTTTTGTGCATAAACTCCGCCTTTTCGTTCTCCGATTTGGTCGAATAAAACAAATCTGGTTTTGTTGCAGATTCTTTAAAACTATTTTCCCAAGTAGCTTTAAAATAAACGGCATTTGTTAAAATCAAGCGAGTATCTTTTTCCAGAAAATTCGGTTTAATTAAATTCTTAATTTTATCCTCTGTGTTTTTTTCTACCCAAGAATTAATTTGCTTCCTTGTTTTTTCACATTTCTTGTTTGTTCTAAAGTCAACATACTGGCACGAAGCGTCAAAATTATCCTGAGCAAAAGCTACAAAACGGAGCGCAATATCATATTTCTTTTGTGCCCAGAGTGCATTTGTCCATCTTAAAGTCAATTCTTGCATAGATTGCAAATCAGATAAATAATTGGGATAGGCATCCATATAAGCCATCTTATTATCAATATGCATGGTTTCCTGCATAGCCTCTTCGGTCTGCCCTTTAGCTCCGGCATAAACCATTCCTAAAGCAATATTCAGGCTTAAAGGAGAAATAAATAAATTTTCGTTTGCAGGTAATAACTTATATAAATCAGTACCAAATTCGTTTACAGACTTCACAACCGGATTTTGGGCCAATAAACAAGTTTCAAACAGAAGTAAAATTACGATTAGTTCAATCTTTTTCATAAGAATTATTTTTAGTCTAAAGTTACAATTTTTTTAAACAAAATAAGAATAAAAAAACTTAGGAAACTTTTAACACTTTTATAGTTTCCTTTGTTTGTTTTTTTTCTATTTTTGTCGCATGGAAAAAAACTGTGATAAATATACCGGAAAAATTTTTGAACTATACCTAAAATATGGTATCAAAAGTATAACAATGGATGAGGTAGCCCGTCAATTAGGTATTTCCAAGAAAACACTTTATCAACATTTTAAAGATAAAGTTGATTTGGTAGAACAAACGATGATGTACACCATTGAAAAACACACCAAAAATATTAAAAAGCTACAACTCGGCAAAATGAATGCGATAGAGGAACTTCTCGCCATCAACAAATATTTAAATAAAGTAATAGAAAAAGAGCACAATCCATCTATAGACTTCGACTTACAAAAGTATTATCTCGATATTTTCAAAAAATTTCACGAATACAGAAGAAAAGTAACCTACGAAAGCCTGATAAAAAATCTCGAGAAAGGCAAAAAAGACGGGATGTATCGTGCCAATCTGAACGTTGAAATTATTGCAGCCATCCACATGGCCAGAGTAGAAAGTCAGATGCAAGGAAATGCCACTTTATTCAAAAAATTCAGTCATCAGGAAATTTACAACGAAATATTCACCTATCACATCCGAGGAATTTGCAGTCGAAAAGGTATTGACTTTTACGAAAACAAATTAAAAGAAAATATAAATCAAAATTTGAAATAATAAAAGAATAAAAAATGAAAAGATTGCTTCTAGTAATAAGTATTTTAAGCTTAACGCTTAAAGTATCAGCACAAGAAAAAGAAACAGATAGCCTCAAAATTTATAGTTTTTCGCTACAAGATGCAGTGAATTACGCATTAGTGCATAATGTAGATATGAAAAATGCACGCTTAGACATCAAAATTGCGCAACGCAAAGTATGGGAAACCACAGCAATAGGCCTACCGCAAGTAAACGGAACCCTTAATTTTACCGATAATTTGAATTTACGTACTACTCTATTCCCCGATTTTATTACCCAATCGGTAGTAGGCATCAATACCGGATTATTTGGACTCAAACCGGTGGCTCCAGTACCCGAAAGTAGAACAATGCCAGTACAGTTTGGTTCTCAATATCAAGCATTATGGGGATTTACAGCCACTCAATTAATTTTTAGTGGCGAATATCTTGTCGGTCTACAAGCTTCGCGTGCCTTTTTAGAAATGTCTAAAAATGCCGAAGAAAAAACAGATTTAGATACACGCCAAAAAGTAGCTCAGGCCTATAATAATGTACTAATCATGCACGAAAGTCTAGACTTGAATAAACAAACCCTAATTAATATGGCGAAAATTCTTTCAGACATGAAAGCATTTAATAAACAAGGCCTAATGGATGCCGTAGATATTCAGCAAATGCAACTGACCGTAAATAAGTTAAAAAATTCCTTAGCCTCCTTAAATATTTATAATACACTATCGGTTAAATTATTAAAACTACAAATAGGTTTAAGACAGCAAGACAGTCTGATACTTACTGAGAGTTTGCAGGATATGATTAAAAACACCAAAGCAGAAATACTCTTAACGCAGAATTTTGACATTAATCAAATGATAGAATATAAAATTTTATTAAATCAAGAACAAATACAAAATTTAAGTTTAAAACAGCAGGAAAGTAAAATATTACCGACTATCAGTGCTTATTACAATTTTTCCAAAGATGCACAACGTGATAGTTTTGATATTTTTAAATCAGGCGATGCCTATCCGTGGTTCAAAACCAGTTCGGTTGGTCTTAAAATGAATATTCCTATTTTTGCCAGTGGTTCTCGCTGGGCAAAAATTCAACAACAAAAAATTGCTTTAGACAAAATACGCAATCAACGCATTAATGCAGAAGAAGGATTTAGCATACAATACGAACAAAATAGAGCCAATCTAAAAAAAAGTATGGATAATTTTGATAATGCAGCACAAAATCTAAAATATGCAGCCAATATCTACCAACAAACTCTAAGCAAATACAAGGCAGGTACGGCTTCGAGCTTAGATATAGCCCAAACACAAAATCAGTATTTACAAGTACAAAATAGTTATTTTCAAGCCATTATTGAGCTAATGAACAGCAAATTAGCTCTTGAAAAAATGTTGAATATTAAAAAATAAATAGAAAAATGAAAAAATTAAGCATTCTTTTAAGTGTTCTTATTTTTGCCTCCTGTATGGCCAAAAAGCCGGATAATAACCATTCTACTAAAGATAAAACAAAGCTTACAGAGAGCCATCAAAATCAAGAAAATCTTACTTTAGTTAAAATTTTGAAAATAGAACCTCAAGAATTCACACATCTCTTTTCGGTAAGTGGCGCAGTAGAAGCGGTGAAATATGCGGCTATCAGTCCAGATATGAATGGCCGAATTGTGAAAATTTACGTTGCCGAGGGTCAGGTAGTCAAAAAAGGACGTTTGTTAGTACAATTAGATAATCGCCTTCTGAAAACGCAATTACAAAGCACTCAAACAGGCTTAGAATTAGCCAAAACCATGTATCAAAAACAAAAAGAACTTTGGGACAAAAAAATAGGTACCGAAGTTCAATACTTACAGGCCAAAAACCGAAAAGAAAATATAGAAAACCAGATAGCCACTCTAAAAGTACAACTTTCTATGACCCAAGTAAAAGCTCCATTTGACGGAATTGTAGACAGAATTTATCAAAAAGAAGGCGAATTGGCTAATCCAGCCCGACAATTAATTGATTTTGTTAACTTAAATGAATTATACATAAATGCAGATGTTTCGGAAGATTATATAGGAAAGATAAAACGCGGCGACCCGGCAATCATCACGTTTCCGGCATTTCCAAATTTGCAGATAAAAACCAAAGTTTATCGTACCGGAAACATTATAAATCCCAGCAGTCGCAGTTTTCGCACTCGCTTTCGTATTTCTAATCCTAAGAATAAAATTAAACCTAATTTAGTAGCTCTGGTACGCTTATCAGATTATAAAAGCAATAATGCTCTTTTAGTTCCTTCTATTGTCATACAGCGTGATATGCAAGGGGAATACATTTACATAGCCGATAAAAATAAAAAGGTTTACAAAGTGCGTAAACAATACATAAAAACAGGTTTAAGCGATGGAGGAAGGACACAAATTATAGAAGGATTAGAGGCCGGAGAAAAAGTAATTGTAGAGGGTTATAATCTGGTTCATAAAGGACAGGAAATAATGGTAAATTGATAATGGTGAATGGTTAATTACAAAACACGATCAGGCCATGAAAGTCTGATAAATTTAATCAACAAACATAAATTACTAATCTACAAATTTTTAATAATTAAAATAGTACTTTATTAAATAAAACATAGCAACTTAGCGGCTTTGCGTGTATAAAACGTAGCAGCTTAGCATAAAAAAAATAAAAAATGGAAAACGAAAAGAAAAGGTTATTCGGACTAACGGTTTTTAGCCTGAACAACAAAAATACCATATTTCTGTTCACATTTATCATCACCTTATTTGGAATAATTTCTTACATCAAATTACCCAAAGAGTTATTTCCCGAGGTAAAATTACCCACCATATTTATACAAACAGTTTATCCGGGTAACTCACCTACCGATATAGAAGACCTAATTACGCGTCCGATAGAAAAACAAATAAAATCACTTAAAGGCGTTAAGGACATAAAATCTACATCGGTTCAAGATTTTTCAATTATCACCGTAGAATTTCACTTTGGAGTAGATGTAAAAGGGGCTTTACAAGATGTAAAAGACGCAGTGGATAAATCCAAAAATGATCTACCAGATGACCTAAAAAAAGAACCAAGCGTATCGGACATTGATATGTCGGAATTTCCAATTATTAATGTAAATCTTTCGGGAGATTACAATGTATCAGAATTACGCGACTATGCAGAACATCTGCAAGATAAATTTGAAGCATTAAACGAAATTTCCTCTGTAAATATAACCGGATTAAACGACCGCGAGATACAGGTTAATGTAGATCCAGCCAAAATGGAAGCCCTAAAAATAAGTTTCAACGATATAAAAAACGCCATCAGCTTTGAAAACATCAATATGTCGGGGGGACAACTTTTAGTGGGTAAAACACGCCGAACCATAAAAATCGACGCCCAATATAAAACAAGCGATCAAATTTTAAACACCATAATCAAAAGTGAAAAAGGGAATATCGTTTATTTACGTGATATAGCCACTGTTGCCGACTCCTTTGAGGAACCTAAAAGTTTTGCCCGTTTAGATGGACAAAATGTAGTTTCTTTGCAAGTAATAAAAAAAAGTGGAGAAAATTTACTAAATGCAGTAGATGGCATAAAAAAAGAAGTTAAAATAGCCCAGAAAATAAATTATTTACCCAAGAATCTAAAAGTTAGCTATACTAACGACCAATCGAAAAATGTAAAAGCACAGCTTAATAATCTGATGAACAGCTTAATTATGGGCTTTGTTTTCGTAGTACTAATTCTTTATTTATTTCTGGGTTTACGAAATGCCCTACTCGTTGGACTCTCTATCCCCACCTCGCTGGTTCTTTCCTTTGCCCTTTTAGGAGTTCTGGGCTACACCATCAATATGGTTATTCTATTTTCGCTCATTCTGGCGCTCGGGATGTTGGTAGATAATGCCATTGTTACCGTTGAAAACATCTACCGCTTTGTGAGTAAAGGCTATTCGGTAAAAGATGCAGCAAAATATGCTACGAGCGAAATTGCCGTACCTATTATTGCCTCTACCGCCACCACACTTGCTGCTTTTTTCCCTCTCATATTCTGGAAAAGTATGGTGGGCGAATTTATGAAACTTCTACCTATAACCTTAATTATTGTTCTTTCCTCTTCTCTATTTGTTGCTTTAGTAATTGTTCCGGTATTTGCCCGCCAATTTATTCATGAGGACATCACACACGAAACCTTCAACAAAAAGAAAAACTATATAGGGGTACTTATTATGGCAGTTGTGGCCGGAATCGGCTATTTATTTCGCTTTTACTTTATGGCTAATTTATTGATGATATTAGCCTTTTTAGGTCTAATAAACGCAGCCTTTTTATTCCGTTTGTCGCAATGGTTTAAAGATATTTTTCTGGCAAAACTCGAAAATTGGTATTTACGTATTATAGAATGGAGTTTACGCGGGAAAACACCCGTTTGGATAATTATCTCGATGGTAATACTGCTGGTACTTTCGCAAATGTTTTACAGCTGGCGTTCACCCAAAGTAGATTTCTTTCCCAATACCCCTCCAGAATATGTAAATCTGGTAGCCACCCTTCCCGAAGGAACCGATGTTAAAGCCACCAACGAATTTATGCTCAAGGTCGAAAAAGATTTGAATAAATTAGTTAAAAAGGACAAAAAATATATCGAATCCATACAAGTTACCGTAGGTAAAGGCGCTCATGCCGAACGCGAAGCAACCATAGGCGACACCCCAAACAAAGGCTTGATAACCATCAAATTTATTGACGAAGAATACCGTACAGATTTTGATCCATTTGCCTTTGTTAAGAGATTAAATCATGCCTTTTTAAATAAATATCCGGGGGTAGAATTTATCGTTCAGAAAAACAGAAAAGGTCCTCCCACCGGTAAAGCTATCAATATGGAAATATCCGGAGATGATTTAAACCAATTAATTACCATTTCAGACAGTGTAGAGCGAATAATAAATACCGCCGGCATAAAAGGCATTCAGGGTTTAAAGTTAAACATCACCACCGATAAGCCCGAACTTTTAATTCATATAGACAGAGATAGAGCCAAGCGATTTGGATTATCATCTATGCAAATTGCCTCAACCATCCGAAGTTCTTTATTCGGACAAGAAGTTTCAAAATTCAAAGATGGAGAAAATCAATATCCTATAAATGTCCGATTTAATAAAAAGTATCGCTATAATTTAGAGGCCCTTTTAAATCAAAAAATAACCTTTAGAAATAAACGGGGAAAATTGATACAGGTTCCTATATCGGCAGTTGCAAGTGTAGAGTATAACACCAGTTTTGGTTCGGTAAAACGAATTGATTTAAAACGAGTAGTAACGCTTGGCTCGGATGTTGTAGAAGGTTATAATGCCAATAAAATAAACAACCAGATAAGAAAAGCCATAACAAATTATCAATTACCCGAGAATTATACCATATCCTTTACCGGCGAACAAAAAGATCAGGCCGAAAGTATGGCTTTCATGAAAACAGCTATGTTAATAGCTTTAGCCCTAATTTTAATCATTTTAGTTACACAGTTTAATTCCGGCATAAAACCCCTAATCATCATGGCCAGTATCTTGTTTTCGACCATCGGTGTTTTTGGAGGTTTAGCTACTTTCAACATGGATTTTGTAATCATTATGACCGGAATCGGTATCATCTCACTGGCCGGCGTAGTGGTAAATAATGCCATTGTGCTGATAGATTATGTCGATTATCTAAAGCAACAGAAAAAAATAGAGCTGGGCTTAGATGAAGACGCAAATCTGCCTATAGAAACAATTCGTAAGCTAATTGTTATAGCCGGAAAAACCCGATTACGACCCGTATTATTAACGGCAATCACCACCATTCTCGGTCTGTTGCCTATGGCTTTTGGCTTCAATATAAACTTTAGTACTATGTTGAGCCAATTTAATGCTCATCTGTATTTTGGAGGTTCTAATGCAGCCTTCTGGAGCCCAATGGCCTGGACAGTAGTTTTCGGACTCGCCTTCGCCACCATTTTAACCTTGGTAGTCGTGCCGGTACTGTATTATCTACTGAACAAAACAAAATTACGATTTAGCAAAGCATAGAAATTATCTGCTGTTAAACTTTGCCAAAGTTTGAATATACAAATACATACTTACCTAATAATTGGTGATGTATCGATTTGATAGAACTTTGGCAAAATTATTATTCATACTAAATTAATTGAAAAACAGCATTAACAATAATTTATAGGATGCCCGGGCGGGCTTTCCGCTTGTAGTCGCCTCACAAAAGGCAACAAAAACGGTGAATGGCAAAACAACACCACCTTATCACTTAAACCATAATTAGATGAATTGCCTAATATATAAGCATTTTGGTAATATCCAACTCCTTTTTTAAACTAATGGCAGACGAAGCAAAAAAATAGCAAGTATCATTGGGCTTGGGAAACCAATAATATCATCTTCAAAAGAAACTTTATTCTCGAAAATATTTATAATCCTTCCGCTTAATTGAGTGCCATCGTCAAGAGTTAAAAAATAATAATTCGAAGAATATAACTCCTTAGTAAGCTGGTCTAAACAAAATAAATGATATTCTTTAATTTTTATAGATTCCAGAAAAGATAGGTGTTTGTGCACCTCTAACTTTCATTATAAAATAAAGCGTATCTGGCTTTATTTTAGTCATATCACATTTTATGATATGACCGGTCTTTGTCAGAA
>CAYQXT010000061.1:0-13400 GCA_964421365.1 uncultured Bacteroidaceae bacterium | reverse complement strand
GCTCCTTCTGACGCACGAAGTTCGCCAAGCAAATAATGGAAGACGTGAACCCTTCTAGCAGACCTTCTTGTGGGGGTGAAACTAATGCTAAGTGTTTGAACATGGCTAAAATTATCCCGAATTCCTGGAGTTTAGACTGAATTCAAAACATCGTCAGGACAAAAAAGGATACAAGTCTGTCTTTGTGATTCCTCGATGCAAAAAAGGCTTTCCGTTAGAATTTTTTTGTTCTTCTTTATGGTAATTATACCCAAACAACAAATACGTTTAAATGGGCATTGCAGCAAGATTTATTATCAGATATTCAGGCACACTCAATAGGAAAATTAAATTATAAAATAGGATATAACAGGTGGTTGGGCGAAACCGTTTTATTTTATGCTACGCATAATAAAAAAATTTATACAAAAAAAACAGGCGAGAAGCCGTATTTACAGTTTGGCGTACAAATTGCAGCTTTAAGTGTTGCAGACAAAAAAAATGACTACGAAATATTAGGCTATAAACCTAAGATTGTAGAAGAAAACGGCCTGTATAAGTACATAATTGGCTTTTTTGATGATTACCAAGTTTGTCATAATATTAAATTAGCTGTAAATCACCAAAAATATCCTCGGGCTTTTTTAGTTATATACAAGGATGGTGAAAGACTTAGCCCCAAAGAATGGGAAAAATATCAAAGACAATATTATAATTAGTTTATCTTAAATATAGTTGAATATGAGACGATTAGTAGTAATCTTAGTGGCCATAGTGAGTTTAAACATGATGGCAGATGCACAAAAAACCGGCTGTGTAAGCGGAAAATGTAAAACCGGAGAAGGCGAATACCATTATGAAAACGGCGATATTTACAAAGGTAATTTTGTGGATAAAAAACGCGAAGGAAAAGGAACCTTAATTTATAGTGGTGTAGGACAATATGTAGGCCAATGGAAAAACGACAAGAAAAACGGCTTAGGTAAAGATTCCATTAGCGGCGATGTTTATGAAGGCAACTTTGTGGATGGCAAAAAACAAGGTCAAGGTAAAATAACTTTCTTTAGCGGCGGTTCTTTTGACGGCGAGTGGAATAATGACCAGATGTACAAAGGTAAATATGTTACCATGGATGGTGATACCTTTGAGGGTCAATTAACGCCTGACGGAAATTATGTGAAAGGAAAACTGACTTATGCCAATGGTGAATCCTTTGACGGAACTTTTGAAAATAATGAGCCAGTAGAAGGAATTATGACAAAAACGCTCTCTAATGGCTATAAATATTCCGGTGGCTGGAAAGAAGGTAAAATGAACGGCAAAGGAACACTAATAATAAATGAAACAACTACTTATGAAGGTAATTTTATTAATAATGTAATGCAGGGAAGCGGTAAATTAACCGACTCACGAGGCATTTATGAAGGTCAGTTTAATGAGAATAAGAAAAATGGAACTGGTAAAATGACTTACAAGAATGGTTGGATTTACGAAGGAGACTGGGTAAACGACAAATGGGAAGGAAAAGGAAAACTTACCGTTGTAAGCAGATCAGGCAAAGTTATTGGAACATACGAAGGCCCGGTAAGGAATAATAAACGAGAAACAAAAGCCGGTGAAACTGCAAAGTTCATATATACCAATGGCAAAGTTTATGAAGGCCCTTTTCATAATAATAAAGCTGAGACGCTGGAAGGAGAAACAGGTAGCTGGACTTTCAAATCAGGTAAAAAAATTGTTGGACAATTTAAAGATAACAGACCCAATGGGAAATGTACCCTAATAGATAAAGCCGGTAATAAATATTCCGGTTCGTTTTTAAAAGGGAAATTGCAGGATGGCCCTATTACAGTTACAAAAGCAAATGGAAAAGTACTTCCGGCAGAAATTAAAGCAGGAAAAATAACTTTTAAATAATTTTTATTAGCGGTTCTGAGATGAACCGCTTTTTTCGGTCTGAATTTTGCGTATACAAGCAAAAGTCTTTTTTTATTTATAAAGAATTTTTAACTTTGGGATATTAAGTGAGACATTTATTAAAATAATTAGTTGAATGGAAAAATTATTACGAATAAGTTTTATTGTTGGTGCCATAGCTATTGTTGTGCACCTTATTTTCATCACCGGAGTTGCCTTATTCCTCCTTCAATTTGCATCTGTAATACGCTTACCATCCTCATCTTCCTATTTATTATTTCCTTTAATGGAATATTCCTTTTATGCTAGCCGTATTGCATTTTTCGTTAGTTCTTTGCTTTTAACTCTACATAAGAAACATGGTTTTATCAAAGGTCTTATTCTTGGCCTGTTTGGGCAGATGGGACTTACCGTTGCCATTATTCTTCCGCATAAATACATTGATTAATATATAGTAACATGAGTTCCGTATAAAATTAATAACTCCATTTCTATTCTGACGTGCAGGGATTATGAAGTTACACTATTTCCTTAAACTTTGACAAAGTTACTAACGGGCAATTATTTCTCTAAGCAAAGCACCTAATTATTTAATAATCAGAGCTATACATAATTCAAATTTCAATTATAAGTTCGGTCTAAAAACCGGTTGGACGGATAGATTTATTAAAACTGCAAAAATAGACAGCTCATCTACAATTGATTAATGAAGCCATCCGACTGACTTTGATGCAAATTCACCTTTTTATACTGGACTCAATTATAAATTGTAATGTAGTCATTAACTTTTCTATTATTATTTTGTAAATTGAGCAAAAAAAAGATGCTAATCAATATAAATAAAGCTGATTTCAAGAAATTAATTCCCTATTCCCCTTTCCCCATTTTTCATTATTTACTTGCCTCTATGATTTCACTTCTATCTGTTAGTCAAATAAATTGCCAAAGTAATAAAACCACATATTTCCATAGAAAAGCAAAATTTGCTGGTACTTTTTATCCAGCTGATTCTTTAAAACTATCTGTTTACATTCACAATACTATCTCTGGATATCGAGCAACTATAAAACAAGATAGTATACTTCAGGCATTAATTGTACCACATGCAGGATACACTTATTGTGGCAAAATTTTGGCTGCCGCTTATGCAAGTATAGATACGAGCCTAAAATATTCAAATATCTTTATTCTAGCCCCTTCACATCATTATTACACCAGAGAAGTAAGCCTTTTTGCCAGTAAAGCATATGAAACACCTTTAGGACTATCCATAGTCAATTCTGATATTATTCATTTATTAATAAACAAATATACCCGTTTATTCACCTACGATAGCCTTGCCCACCAAAAAGAACACGCCATAGAAGTACAACTCCCCTTTCTCCAATCTGTTTTTAATAATAAAATAAAAATTGTCCCTATCTTATTTGAAACACAAGATCCTAAAACCATTCAACGAGTAGCCACAATTCTACAACCTTATTTTACACCCAAAAACCTTTTTATTATTAGTAGCGATTTTTCGCATTATCCGCCCAAAAGTCTGGCCAAATATACTGATAGTATTAGTTTCGGAATAATTAAAACGAGAAATAAAAATGAATTGATAAAAAGAGAACACAAAATACAGAGACAAAGCACAAATAATTTACGAACCACAATGTGTGGTTTTTCTGCCGTTTTATGTTTACTCGATTTAATTACAAACCAGAAAATAGAACTTCTAAAGTATCAAAATTCAGGCGATTTACCGCAAGCCGACACTTCGAGGGTAGTAGGCTATCTAGCAATAAAAATAATTAATCCGAAAAAAATGGAAAAATTCACACTAAGCGAAAAAGAAAAATCTTATTTACTGACTTTAGCTCGCAAAACAATTACCAATTTTATTGAAAAAAATGAAGCGACACAAGTAGATACTTCTGAGCTAACTCCAAATCTGAAAGTAAAAACAGGGGCATTTGTAACCTTAAACGAAAAAGAACGCTTAAGAGGCTGTATAGGAAGCTTTTATGCCAACAAACCGCTTTATCGTATTGTGCAGGAAATGGCTATTTCTGCTGCTACCCAGGATACACGTTTTTCTCCGGTGCAGGCACAGGAAATACCTGATTTGCACATTGAAATATCAGTACTTACACCTTTGCACAAAATATCCTCTATTGACGAAATTCAGCTGGGGAAACATGGAATTTACATCAAAAAAGGCTATCACACAGGCACTCTTCTTCCACAAGTTGCCACCGAAAATAACTGGACAAAAGAAGAATTTTTGTCCTATTGTTCAAAAAATAAAGCCGGATTAAAAAGCGATTCGTGGAGAAAAAAAGAAGTAGAAATCTTTGTATATGAAGCACTCGTTTTTAGTGAAAAATAATTGAATCTTGAAATCGCTAATAACTAAGACACTATGCGAATAATCGCAAAATACTCCAACCCAAACCAAAAAAATTTAATTATTCAGAGAAGTTAAGCTTTGCACACTTCATTTCTCACGATTCCCTATTCTAAAACATTTTTTTATCTTGTTGATGTTCGTATTTTTGCGAAATGAAAAACTTAATAAAACTAAGTCTGTTTCTTCTTTTTTTTTGGTTTATAGAAGTAAGTAGGGCACAAAACATGGAATTCAAAGGCTATGCACAATTACGTAGCACTACAAATTATAAAGATAATGCCGAATTCTCCTTACGGAGATTAAAATTATGGATTAAATCTGCTCCAACCTTCTCAGACCATTGGAATTATAAGATACAAACAACAATAAAAAGTTCAAATGTTGAATTTTTTTTTTGCAAGATGTAATGATTGGCTATAAAATAGGACAAATTAGTTTTAATTTAGGACAATTCACACCGGCATATAGCTTGCAGCGTTTTCAGCATGACTTTACTCTCCCTGTGATAGAACGTAGCAATGTAGTAAACAACTTAATTCCAAATGGTACGCTAGGCGTGCGAGATATTGGTATGCAAGCCAATTGGACAACTAAAAGCAAAATCATAACAACAAGCTTAGGGCTGTTCAATGGCTATGGGATAAAAGAGTATCGTGCCAAAAATAAAGGCTTTCTTATCAATAATAAAAGCGAATTCAACTTAAAAATCAACAAAAGCAAATTCAAAATGGGCTATTCTATAGCCTTTCGGAAAGCTGATGAGCTTGCCATACCCAAACTTCTGGCCAACACCCTTGTCTATTCCGGTAATGATATAAGAACCAATGTTTTTGCACTATTCGATTCCAAATATTTTGCTTTGCAAGGCGAATATTTATCAGCAGAATTAAACAAGGAAATGGCCTATGGATACTATGTGCTAACCAGCCTGAAATACAAAAAAAATGAGCTGACTTTTTCTTACGGAAAATATCATGATTTAATCAGCACAACAAAAGATACACCTAATTTTCAGGTAGGCTACAATTATTCCATTAATAGTTATAAAGCCAAAATTTTTCTCGATAATAATTTTCAGGTAGAAAATTCAAAAATTACTAATTTTCAAACAAGCATTCAATTGCAATTATTCTTTTAAACAATAAAAATAAATAAAAAATGGACTATTTAATAGGTGGAATTTCTTTTGTTGCCGCTTTTATTTTTTCGTTGGGTGGTATAGGTGCAGCCATTATTTTAATTCCCATACTAGTATCTTTGGGCATTCCTTTACAGCTAGCAAAACCCGTAGGCCTTTTTTACAATACCGTTAGCCTAAGCGGTGCAAGCGTTTCTAATATAAAAAATAAGCGCTTAGATTTTAGAATTGGAATACCTATAATTATTTTTTCGTTCCTGTTTGCCATAGTAGGTGCCTATATCTCACAGTTTATTCCAAAAAATATCATTTTAGGAATATTTATTTTATTTCTACTTTTTTCCAGTTTTATGTTCCTTTTCAATAAGAAAAAAAAACAGGAAAATTACCGCAGCGACCGTCCTTATATATGGCTTTCAAGTATTGGTGTTTTTGCCGGATTATTATCCGGTCTTCTCGGAATTGGTGGCGGAGGTATTATTTCGCCCCTCATGCTGATACTGGGTTATAATCCCAAAAAAATCACAGCAATAACTGCTTTTGTGGTTCCTTTTTCTTCCTTTTCAGGTTTTCTAACCTATTGGTATATGGGAAATTTAGATGGAAAACTTTTAATTATAGCCTCAGTTTCCGGTTTGGCAGGAGCAACGCTCGGCACAATGTTTATGCAAAAAAACTTAAATCCCACAGTAGTAAAAAAAATTCTGGCCTTTATCCTTTTATTTATGGCCATAAAATTAGGACTAAAAATACTGGGAATATAATCCCGAATCGGAATTTTATTTATATTTGTAATTGAATTGTTTGCATAATTTTGAATATTAAAATAAAAAAAAAATCAATAATATAGGTAGTATCCCCTTTTTGTGTGTATAGCATTTTACAAAACAAAACAAATCATTATTGTCCGGTAAAACCGAATATTAACTTATTATCAATTCCAAACTACAATATTTTATTTTATTCTTGCTTGCTAACTTTTTTCCGGAGCTTAGAGAAAACTATATATCAATATAGTTCATCAATTGTTCCTTATTTTATCCAATCGGCGGTAATCTAAAATCAAAAAAGGAACAAATAATCAAAAATGTTGTAACGCTTGCATATTTTTTTGCGTATCCAAAATGATAAACGAATATTTATTGTTTTTTTGAACCAAAATCAATTAAACAGTTAGAATAAAATGAAAACCAAAATATATTTATTAATCCTATTTTTCGCCATTAGTTTTACAGCTTGTAAAAAAGAAAATGAGTTTTTGAATACTCAAACCGATCTTATAAACACAGAAGAATAAAATAGTAATGTAGGTAGTGAAATCATACTTGGAAAAAAACTTGAAAATCCTTATTCTGTAACAAATATGCAAAAGGCATATAAAAATTTAAAGAGAAAACAAAAACTTAAAACAGAATTAGATATACATACCACTGATTATTATGTACGCTTTTGGGTTACAAGTGATGCCGAGCTGGAAGAGCTGGAAAAAGATTCGCTCATACTTTTTAATTATCCGTTAGATTATGAGCTTATAGGCAATGGTACTTATTCAGAATCATCTAAAAATACAGAGAACGGATATTTTCTTTATACTTCTGTCCCCGTTGATTACCAATTTAATGACGTGGATTATGAAATATTGGAAAATTTGTATTTACCCGAAACTATACTAAAACAAAGTAGCTCAAAAAGTACCCAAATAGAAAATGAATTGGATTTATTGGAAACGGAAGCTTTGACTATCACAACTAACACGAATAATGATTTAAAGAGAAGTCGGAAAAAAATACAGCTGCTCCGACGTACTTGGGGATTATACGGATTTACGACCCATTCGCAATTGGCAAATTTCTTTCTAAAAGCCTATGGACTCAATTTAGTCGCTAATGCCCTTGAAATTATCACCAAATTTATACAACCTGATATGATTATTAGTGCGGGTTCTGCACAAGGAACGGCAGCAGTATATTCCACTTGTTTTCACGAATTGGCACATGCCAGCCATTATACCAAAGCAGGCAACCAATTTTGGGTAAAATATATCAACTATATAATTACATATGGTGCCTATGGTGATGGTACCGGAAAAAATGTTGGACTTTGTGCCCTGAGTGAGGCTTGGGCTTACGATATGGGTTACAGATTGACCTTAGACGAATTTAAAAATATTGGGAATAGTAGAGACAATAGTGTTGTTACGTACAATGGATTTGAAAATTTTACTCCTCTTGAAACAGGAAATAAAGATGATGATATCCAAACATATTATGACCCAGCAAATCCTGACAAGCGAATTACTAGTTGGGAAGGATGGATACCTACTGGTATTATGAATGATATAGTTGATACTAATGCGGATTTAGTTCGTACAGGATTTAGAGATAATGTATCAGGATATACCTATCAGGATTTATTTGATGCTCTTGATAGCAATGTGGATACCCCACAAAAATTCAGGGATAGGTTATTGCGTGAAAATGCTAATCGTGACAAAACTGATTTAGTAGAATTATTTGAAGCTTATTATTGGAATTAAAATATGGGAGGCGTAAAAATGAAAAAAATAAGTGAATTAATAATAACATTTTTAGTATTTTTTTTTGTGTCATGTGATCCTAATGAATGTGCGACTCTGTATATAAAAAATAGCACAAATAGCGTTTTGGAAGTTAATTTTTATAAACAAAATGAGATAATTAAAAATGTCTATATTGATGAAAATACGCAAGAGGAATTGTTCTCAAAATCTTGTGCAACAGGAAGTCCATTGTTACCTAATTTAAACACTTATGATTCTATTGTTGTTAGCATAAATGATATCCACAAAATAGTTTATAAGGAAAATAAATCGGGAAAAAATATTTATAATTATGAATATTGGATTATAGATGAGAAAGGGAAAAGAGATTATGAATACACATTTGAAATAACAAACCAAGACCTGAATATAAAATAAATATGCAAACCTGCCGGAAAATCCGGCAGGTTTGCATATTTAAAAGAGATGTGGACACAGCCCAAAAGTTTAGAGATAGACTTTTGAGCAAAACAAATAATCGAGATGAAAAAGATGTAAAAAATTTATTTGAAGCTTATTATTGGAACTAAATGGAGGATGAAAATGAAAAAATATTCTATCATTTTATTATTTTTAGGATTAGTCGTTTCTTGTGATCCAACGACTAATCTTACTCATAAAATAAAAAACTCAAGCTCAAGAGATCTAACCATCTTGTTTTTCTATAGTATAGATCAATCAGATACTTTGACCATAGACAGAATAGATACCTTAACTATAAACAAAAATGATGTTAAAATATGGTTAGTTGATATAGTTAATGGTTCTGCTCCAAGAATTGATTTTAGTATAGTCTTCGATTCCATAATTATTTATTCCGACACATCTGCTTTAAAAAAATATTTCTCAAATACTCAAGGAAAATCAATCTATAATTACAAATATTGGGATGAGAATAAAAAAGGAAAAAGGGATTATGAATACACATTTGAAATAACAAACCAAGACCTGAATATAAAATAAATATGCAAATCTGCCGGAAAATCTAGTAGGTTTGCATATTTATTGGAAAAAGATGTGGACACACCCCAAAAGTTTGGAGATAGACTTTTGAGCAAAACAAATAATCGAGATGAAAAAGATGTAAAAAAATTTGCAGACCATAAAACTATTTCGGAACAATTAGAAATTGATTTTTATTTTGCTCACGCATATCATTCTTGAGAACGCGAAGCAAATGAAAACACAAATGGTTTAATTAGGCAATATATTCCTAAGAATACTGATTTTAGTACAATTACAGATGAATATATTGAGTATGTACAAAGAAAATTAAACAATAGACCAAGAAAAAGATTAAATTTTTTGTCTCCTAATGAAATTTATAATAAGTTTATAAGATTAAATACTAACAAAAAAGTTGCATTAGTGACTTGAATTCAGCGAAGCCACTAATTAGGAATTAGAAAACTGCAATTCAGAATTATTCACATTCATTCTAATTATTTTCTCCTTATCAATTTTCCCAGACAAAATCCATTTCGACAATTCATTCATAATTTCGCGCTGAATAAGTCGTTTTATTGGTCGTGCTCCAAACTGCGGATTATAGGCCTTGTTGGCGATATAGTCATACACATTTTCCGATACTTCAAAGCGAATTTGCTTATTTTCTAATTTCAAAATCAAATAATTAAGTTGCAAACGAACAATCTCACGTACATCTTTGCGGCTAAGCGGCGAGAACATAATTATCTCATCAATACGGTTCAAAAATTCCGGTCGAATCGTCTTTTTCAGAATCTCAAAGACCTCATTTTTTGTTTGCTCCAGAATTCCATCTTTATTTTCACCCTCAAGATGCTCAAGATGTTCCTGTATCAGATGCGAGCCGATATTTGAGGTCATAATAATAATGGTGTTTCTGAAATTAACCGTGCGACCTTTATTGTCGGTCAAACGTCCATCGTCTAAAACTTGCAGTAAGATATTGAATACATCAGGATGCGCTTTTTCTATCTCATCTAAAAGCACCACGCTGTAAGGTTTACGCCGAACCGCTTCGGTTAATTGTCCGCCTTCGTCATAGCCCACATAGCCGGGAGGCGCTCCTACAAGCCGGGAAACCGAATGGCGTTCCTGATATTCAGACATATCTATACGTGTCATCATATTTTCATCATTGAAAAGGAATTCAGCCAAAGCTTTGGCCAATTCAGTTTTACCTACGCCGGTTGTACCCAGAAAAATAAATGAGCCAATCGGCTTACTTTCATCCTGCAAACCGGCACGACTACGGCGTACTGCATCAGCAATAGCCGAAATGGCTTCTTCCTGACCAATCACTCGCTTGTGCAGCTCTTCCTCGAGATGCAAAAGCTTGGCGCGTTCGCTTTGCAACATCTTAGAAACAGGAATCCCTGTCCATTGCGAAATAACTCCGGCAATATCCTCAGAATCAACCTCTTCTTTAATCAACGCACTTTCGCTTTGTGCTTCGCTTAGTTCTTTTTGTAAGCCAATAATATTCTTTTCGGCCACTTCAATTTTTCCGTAACGTAACTCAGCCACTTTCCCATAGTCGCCATTTCGTTCAGCCTGTTCGGCCTCTTGTTTAAACTGCTCTATGGCTTGCTTTTGCGACTGAATTGCATTCACAATTTTACGCTCATTTTCCCATTTTGCACGCAGACTAAGCCTCTCTTCGTTAAGCTGAGAAAGTTGCGCTTCTACCTGAGCCAATTTAAATCCATCGTTTTCCATTTTAATGGCTTCGCGCTCGATTTCTAATTGCTTAATTTTGCGTTCAATTTCGTCTATTTCCTGCGGCACAGAGTTTATCTCAAGCCGCAATTTAGAAGCCGCCTCATCTATAAGGTCTATGGCCTTGTCAGGCAGATACCGATCGCTGATATAACGTGTAGAAAGCTCTACGGCAGAGATAATTGCACCATCAGTAATTCGGACTTTATGATGCGATTCGTATTTCTCTTTCAAGCCCCGAAGGATAGAAATAGCACTGTAAGTGTCCGGTTCATCCACTTTTACAGGCTGAAAACGGCGTTCGAGCGCCTTGTCTTTTTCAAAATACTTCTGATACTCATCTAAGGTAGTAGCTCCAATAGCACGCAACTCGCCACGTGCCAAAGCCGGTTTTAGAATATTAGCTGCATCCATTGCTCCTTCGCCCTTTCCTGCACCCACAAGCGTATGAATTTCGTCTATAAAAAGGACAATCTCGCCATCGCTGTTAATCACCTCTTTTACAACCGATTTTAAACGCTCTTCAAATTCTCCTTTATATTTCGCGCCTGCAATAAGTGCCCCCATATCTAAGGCAAAAATTTGTTTTGTTTTTAGATTGTCGGGTATATCACCGTTTATAATACGGTTTGCCAATCCTTCTACAATAGCAGTTTTCCCCACTCCGGGCTCACCAATTAAAATTGGGTTGTTTTTTGTGCGTCGGGCTAAAATTTGTAAAATACGGCGTATTTCCTCATCGCGACCAATTACAGGGTCTAATTTTCCTTGCTGTGCCTGTTGGTTAAGGTTTATGGCAAAACGGTTTAGAGCGTTATAGGTATCTTCGGCCGACTGTGAATTCACTTTAGAGCCTTGTCGCAGGTCTTCTATGGCTTTCAGCAAATCTTTTTCGCTCACTCCCTGGTCTTTGAGCATTTTTGAAACCTCATCTTTGCTGTGGTAAATGCCCAAAATAATATGCTCTAAGCTAATATAGCTATCGTCCATTTTTTTAGCCAGATTTCCGGCCTCAAGCAGAGTATTATTCGCTTCTTTCGACAGATAAGGCTCTGAGCCAGTCACTTTGGGATAGCTACGAATCATACTATCCAAAATTTGCTCTACAGTATGCGCATCGAGACCTAATTTTCCAAAAATAAATTTGGGTATATTTTCGTCCACTCCCAAAATGGCTTTTAGTAAGTGGGCGTTTTCGATGCTTTGCTGTCCGTTTTCATGAACAAGCGCCACGGCATTTTGCACCGCTTCCTGCGCTTTTATGGTATAATTATTTAAGTTCATCGTTTAAATCTCCTTTTCTTTTTCAATCATTCATCAAAAAATTGACCAGAGAAAAACAGGTGACAAAACAACAGTATATTGCAAAATATACAAGATGAAATATTGATTCTTAGTTGATAAATATGATGACAAAATGGCTTAGCATAGGAATTGGAATTCAGGATTCGGGGATTTAAAGTCGTGAATTGGGAATTAAAAAACAGAATTAATAATTAAAATATACGCAAGCATCAAACGCTATACGCACAGCTTAACTCAGATACCAAATTTTCATGCAGCAAAAACAGAATTCGTTATTGTTTATCCTCTTGCTCTTTTCAAAGCTTATTTTTTGCGATGTATGAAAGAATTGTACTTTGAGAGATTCCGTGATTACATCGGCTTTTATTTATCGAACATTTGTTCAACGGCATAAATACTGTTGCTTATCATACTCTTAGCTGATGATTTTTTAACAAAAATTATTCGTGCTTATTCGTAAACAAAGAATATTTATTAAACCGCAAAGACATAAAAAAGACTTATCTATTTCGGCACTTTTTTATATTTTGTACCGAAACGGACAAGCGAAATATAAACGAAAATATCCACGTATATTCGTATGATAAAACTTTGCCAAAGTTCTATTTTAAAAATATGTGAAAGATTCTACATTGTTAATTCCAGTCGAGATGTAAACGTAATCACATGAATCTACAATTCCGTTTGAATATAGTCCAATATCAGAGTCTTGATAACATCTTAAACCGCTTGTGTAGTTTCCATCACAAGCAATATTAGGCCATGGATACTAAATTAAACATATAGTGAATATCTCCAATTTTTTCAATTATTGTTGATGTATAGGTTTCAGGCATATTTTCATCATTTTTCTCATAAGTGACAAATAATGTTAAAAAATTGGACGCTGATTTATTATGATTATTAGGATGAATTTAGTTTCTTTTCATAAAAATCAGCGTTCCATTTCTTGTATGACGTTTCCAACATGGCGACAGCCACTTGTAAGTGTTTAAATCAAGCTTAACTTAATAACACTGACCGAATCGGTACGGTATTAACTCAGCCGTAATTATCCGATTTTTTCATTTACGATTTTCAAAATTTCTATTTCTAAATTCTGAGTATTTTCCTGTATATCAACACCTTCCGTAATTTTGCTATTCGCAAATTCTTTGTCCGAAAGCCCTGAAGCATTAATTTTCACATTAAGAAAAGCGCCCATTACTGCCGAACGAGCTGCCAAAGCGCCAACACCGGCATCAGAAATAGAATTCGGATTACCAATTTCAGCCATAGCTTTTATCACTTCCATACTTTCATAGCTCAATTTCATCACTTTAAGCGGCACTTCGGTAGCAAACTTAGTGGCTTCTTCAATGGCATTTTTACGAGCTGCTTTT
>CAYQXT010000060.1:0-13490 GCA_964421365.1 uncultured Bacteroidaceae bacterium | reverse complement strand
TTTTACGAAGACAAAAAAAAGCACCTGCAAAACAGGTGCTTTTTTTATGCAAAAGGGCGAAGTGGATATGATTATTGTTGGCGCTGACAGAGTGGCTGCGAATGGCGATGTGGCTAACAAAATTGGCACCTTAGAAAAGGCTATTGCAGCGCACTTTTACGGAATCCCTTTTTATGTAGCGGCACCAATGGCTACTTTCGATAATAATTGTCCAACAGGTAAAGATATTCTTATCGAATTTAGAAACGAAAACGAAATTCTCTTTCAGACAGGAATTGATAATCAGGGTAAAAATACACAAATTTGTGTCTGTTCGCCTCATTCCCCAGCCTTGAATCCGGCTTTTGATGTAACACCATCAAACCTGATAACAGGAATTATTACAGAAAATGGAATCATTAAAAAGAACAAATTATGAGTGAGATATATACCGGTGTAAAATTCAAAACTGTTCATTTGAGTACCAAAAGTCCTTTGGACAAACTCATATATGAACTTATATTTTGGGCTAACTTCATGTCCCAAAATAATATGACACCACCTAATCAGGGAGGATCGGCTGGAAATTTGAGTTTTAGATGTACTAAGGCTAAAAATCAATTCATTATTACTGCTACAGCTTCAGATCTGGGACTACTCATCAACAACAGTAAATTTATAAAAGTAGTCGCTTGCAATTACAAATCCATGACAGTAGAAGTCGAGGGACTTTTTGAACCTTCATCTGAGAGTTTTCTACACCATAAAATTTATGAGAAACGTCCGGAAATAAATGCCATCTTGCACGGACACTGGCCAGAATTATTAAAAAATACGGAAAATATGAATCTACCAGAAACAAAGCAAGAAAAACCTTATGGTAGCATGGAGTTAGTAAAAGAAATGGAAAAAATCATAGATAAAGCAAACTTTATCGTCCTGAAAAACCATGGTTTTCTTTCCTTAGGAAAAAATATCGATCAGGCTGGCGAACAGATAATGAGTATACAAAAAGAACTAATCGCCCACACTTAAATCTATCATATACAGCTTATTATGAAATGATACCCAAATATGTGAATTGTCCTTAACCATAATTTGGTCTGCTTCATCAAACGGAAAATCGGGGTATCGCTTATGCGAAAACCAAATACTATAACCCGTGTAGGGATCGTATTTCAGTACGCCCACATTTGAAGCCAGCCATAGCATACCATCGCTGTCGAAATCAAGATCATTGAAACGAACATATGGATTAGGTAAATTATTAAAGACCAAATTAGCCCAGCGCTGCTTAATATTATTAAGCACATCCGACTCATAATTATACAAATACATTATTTTAGCCCTATATTCGTCATCTCGACCAATTACCCAATATTCATTTTTCTTAACCTCTAAGCCGTAAGATTGAAAAAAAAGTTTCGACAATTTCCACTTTCTACCTTTTTTAAGAGTGTAAACCCCCTCAACTGTACTTAGCCAGATTTTACCACTTGCTTCTTTCCAGATAGCGTTTATTTCACAACTCACAGGGCTGTAAATAGTTCTGAATTTTTTCGTGTCCGTATTAAATTCTACAATATGGCCATTTGCCGTTGTTATATAGGTCTCATTATCTATATAATTTATGTCTGTGACTAATTCTTTAGCTCCCACAAGGCTTTCAAAACTGAATTCATTTGCACCTGCTTCATAGTTAAAATCAACGATAGAACTGCGATAAGTCCCTAACCATAACCCATTTGTCCTTTTGGGAGTGATGCAATTCGCTTTTAGTTTTTCTTTATCATCGTAATCTAGGTAAACGGAAAAATTTTTTGTTTTGACATCAAATTTTAAAAGTGCTTTATTGGTAGCTATCCACAATTCACCATTCGTATCACGGTATAAATCGTTTACATTATTTATGTTTAAAGGTAAATCTATAGCCAAGAACCTAGATTTCTGTGCTATAACATTCATAAAGAGCAGAATAGTAAAATTCAGTAAAATAAAAAATCTTTTCATAGATTAACTTATTTGCTGATACGGAATAAATATTTATCATCAATTAGCAAATTATCAGCTCCTTCGTACAATGTTATATTATAAGAGGATTTAGTCTGAAAATTCCGATTGGAAATAACAAATTGTAAAAGTCCGGTAGATATGGACTTTGACGTAGAGTATAACTCTATTTTTTTATCATTATATAATTTAAAATCAACTTTTTCCCTGCCTTCTTCAAACATATAATTATTGATTGAAAAATCAAAATGAACATCAGGTTTGGCACTTTCAAAATACTTTATATAGCGATTAGATATGCCCGTTTGAGTCAAATAAATTTTAGCTTCTTCTTCGGGATTTCCTTCCTCATAGATAAAATAGCATTCGACATTCACTTTTTTAACAATTACGCCTAAATCAGCTATCTGATCGCTCTGCGCTTTTATCATTTTGTCACTCTCATCAAGCTTTTGCTCAAAATAATTCTTTTCCTGCTGTAATTTTTTATACATATCTGTTGCGGAATCGCCAATATCTGAAACTTTTTTAATTCGCTGCTGTACTCTTATAACCTCAGCTTTTAAGTTCTGATTTTTTACTTTTTCCTTCTCAACATAGGTATTTACCTTCTCTATTTTTTTTATTAATTTTTCGTTTCGGGTGAGCAACGTTGTATTCGAGATCTCCAAATTTGAATTTTTCTTTTGTAATTCAGCCAAACGTTCCACCAATACGTCTTTCGACATTTTAAGCATATCTTTCATCTGTTCAGCCTGATCACGATGATATTTCAAGGAATCTACATTTGTTTCATAACGTTTAGCTTCTATTTGCTTTTTTTCGTCTTTAATTTCTGTCAGGATTTGAGCCAAGTTCTGCTTCAATATGTCTATTCCAACATCTCCTGTGTTTACTTGTTTTTCTATTTCTCCAATTGCTTTATTGTAGGATCGCTCTAAATCGGCATAATCGATAACTAATTTTTCAACCTCTTTGTTACCTGCAGGCTTGGCCGCTTGCTCTACTTTCTTATTCATTGAATAATAGTAAAACACTATACTTCCCATTAAGGCAATGGCTAAAATACTGATAATAATCCATTCTATTTTTCGCGATTCTGTACTCATCCCTATATATTATTTGACAATAAAGATAAATGAAAATTTTTTGTTCTCCAATTCCATTTAACATTAAAACTATTTTTAACCAAACTTCTTTCCAAAAGTAAGGAAGTATTAATAAATTTAGCAAAAAATAAAATTTAGTCTAAATAATAAATACTATTAATTAATAATTGTTTTATCTTTGCTTATAAAAAATGAAATATTCTATTATCCTAATTGCCTTTTCACTCATAATCGCTTGTAATGCACAAGAAAATAAAAAAATGAAAAATAACCATAAATTTACGAACCATTTAATTCAAGAAAGTAGTCCATACTTATTGCAACATGCTCATAATCCGGTAAATTGGTATCCATGGGGTAATGAAGCGTTGGAAAAAGCTCAGAAAGAGCACAAAATGTTATTAATCAGCATAGGATACGCTGCTTGCCACTGGTGTCATGTGATGGAGCACGAAAGTTTTGAAAGCGAAGAAGTAGCTAAAGTTATGAATGATAATTTCGTGTGTATAAAAGTAGATAGAGAAGAGCGCCCGGATATTGATCAGATTTATATGAATGCCCTGCAGATAATGACCGGAGGTGGTGGATGGCCACTGAATTGCTTTGCATTACCCGATGGAACTCCCTTTTATGGCGGCACTTACTTCCCTAAAAAACAGTGGATGAATGTATTAAACTCGCTGGCTCAGACCTGGAAAAAAGACTCTGATAAAATGATAAAAGCAGCAGAACAGCTTAAAAACAAAATAGTTAATTCTGAAATAATTAATAATAAAACTCCTGTTTCTGAATTTAAACTCACAGATTTAAGAAATGGAATCTACAACTGGAAAAAAGATTTTGATAAAAAATACGGCAGTAACAAAAAAGCACCTAAATTTCCGATGCCCACCGACTTGAATTTTCTTTTAGACTACTATTTCTACACAAAAGATGCTGATATTTTTGCTCACTTGAACTTAACACTTCAAAAAATGGCCTACGGCGGAATTTACGACCAAATTGGAGGTGGTTTTGCTCGTTACTCTACAGATGCACAATGGCGCGTACCTCATTTTGAAAAGATGCTCTACGATAATGCTCAATTAATTGATTTATATAGTACTGCTTATAAACTTACAAAAAATTCGCTCTATAAAAATATTGTAGATGAAAGCATCAAATTTGTAAAAAAAGAACTTTACGATGGAAACGGCACTTTTTATTCCTCTTTAGATGCAGATAGCGAAGGCGAAGAAGGAAAATTTTACGTTTGGACCTATGACGAACTACAAAAAATTGTTCCTGAACAGTTAAAAGTATTGGAAGAAATCTATGAAATTAATAAAAACGGCAACTGGGAAGGAAAAATTATTTTCTACCAAAGAGAATCCTTCAGCGAAGCAGCAAAGAAGCTAAACATAAGCGTGAAAAATATTGAAAAACAGGTTAATAAAGCCAAAAAAATCCTTTTTACTGAGCGTAGCAAACGCATTCGTCCACGATTAGACGATAAATCTATTACTGCATGGAATGCACTCATGATTTCCGGCTTATGCTCTGCATATTCAGCCTTTGGCGAAAAACAATATCTGAAATTAGCCGAAAAAACAGCCGCACATTTCAAAAAAAATCTCATTAACTCCGATTTTTTCATTTATCGGAATTTCAAAAATGGAAAAACCAAAATTACCGGTTTTTTAGATGATTATGCTCTATCAATTAAAGCTTTTACTGCACTTTATCAATTAACCGGAAACGAGGCTTACTACCAAACAGCCATTGGCCTGACAAACTACGTATTAAATCATTTTTATGATAACAAATCAAGGATGTTTTTCTATACTGCCGACAATGCACAAGTTCCGGTGGCAAGGAAAATGGAACTCACCGATGGGGTTATTCCAGCCTCAAATTCGGTAATGGCACAAAATCTATTTGCACTTAGCAAATTAAATTATAATACTGCTTGGGAACAAACGGCCAAACAAATGCTTGCCAACACAGTATCAAATATATATCGCTATCCGGCTTTCTTCGCCAATTGGGCAGATTTAGAGCTCAAATACATTTTTCCAAGCTATGAAATGGCTATTACGGGCAAAAATGCCGAAGAAAAAGCTCATCTTTTTGCACAGCATTTTTATCCTAATGTAGTATATGCTTTTGCCGGACAGAAATCTGCTGTTCCATTATTTGAAAACCGATTTGTGAAGGCTGAGAATTTAATTTATGTTTGCAGAGATAAAGTTTGTAAGATACCTGTAAGCAAACTTACCGAAGCTTTGAAAATCATTAGCAAAATAAATGAAAATCAATAAATTAACAGTATTTTTTTTAGCATTATTTGTCATCAATGCATGTAATACAAAGCAAGAAAAGAACTTAAATACTGAGCTGAAAAAGGCAAAAAGCCTTTATCTGCTAATGCACGCCGATAACCCTGTAAACTGGCATATTTATACAGATAGTATATGGCAAAATGCTGCTCGCGTGAATAAGCTTGTTTTACTTAGTTTTGGCTATTCGGCTTGCCATTGGTGTCATGTAATGGAAAAAGAAAATTTTGAAGATACCGCAGTTGCAAGAGTCATGAATACCTATTATTATAATGTAAAAATAGACCGCGAAGAATTTCCCGATTTGGACAATTTTTACGCTTCGCAACAAAAGAGACTTATTGGCTGGGCAGGCTGGCCTATGCATTTTATTCTCAGTCCTCAAAAAAAAATCATCTGGACAGGTATTTATCTACCCAAAGGAAAATGGATTTCTACCTTAAAAAAAGTGGCTATTTCTTACGCAAATAATCATAATTTTAGGTGGATACAGCGTAAAGAAGACTTTTCTATTAAAGAAACAAGTGCTTTCAACTTAACAAAAATAAATAATCTGATTTTCTCTAAATTTGATACCCTAAAGGGGGGTCTTATTCCTACTCATTACGCACGGAAATATCCTAATACTGGTCTTTTTAGCTACCTACTCACCTACTATCATTTTACTCACAACCCAAAAATAAGAAATTTTCTACAACTCACTTTGGACAGAATGTATCAAGGCGGTATTTTTGATCAAGTAGAAGGTGGATTTTTTCGCTTTTCTTTAGACGAGAATTGGCATATTCCTCATTTTGAAAAAATGCTATATACCAATGCTTTAATGGCCACTTTATATGCTAAAGCCTTTAAAGTTTTTGGAAAAGAGCGCTACAAAAATTCAGCACAAGCTTGCATTGAATTTGTGTTAAAAAATCTATCGTCTAATAATTCTCTACTATTCAGTTCAATAGATGCCGATTCCGAAAAAGAAGGCGCCTACTATATTTTCAAGCCTAAGGAGTTAAAAAATGTTTTATCCAAAAATTACTCGCTTGCTGCTGATTATTATGGTTTTGGTGACCAATATTTATGGAAAGACAGCTTTATACATCTACAAATTTTGCAAAATGATAGCTTATTCTGTTTATCGCACCATTTGCTAGCTAAAAATTGGAAAAAAACAAAAGAAGAAATTAATTTAAAACTACAAGAAATAAGAGCAAAACGTAAAAAACCCTTACACGACAATAAGTTAATTACCTCATGGAATGCTTTATTAATTATAGCGTTAGCAGAGAACTACCAAATTTCCGGAAATGAATACTATATACTACGAGCCAAAGCAATTGCCCGCGTATTGACCCAAAAGTTTAATACAAATAAATTCCGCCATTATTATCTTTCAGATGACAAATTATTTACTCATAAAGCGCTGACAAGCGATTATTTGTATTTAAGCAATGCTTTAATAAAACTTTATCAGGTTGATTTTACGGAAAAATACCTATATGAAGCCAGAAAAATATTTGATAGTTACCTTTCGCAACAACAAAAACTATACGCCTTCCCAAATAATGACGAGCCTTTGCCAGATAATATAGTCGTTAAAAACCAAATTGCAAAGGCACTAAATTTCTATTTTAGAGCCAATTATTTAACAAATTCACTAGCTATTGACAGTTATCACCCCGAAAATTATGGATATTATTTAAACTATGTTTTATATACTCATAAGCCCGTTTTTGAATTGATTATTGCTCCTGTTAGAGGAACGTTAAACTTTAGAAATGCATTTTTCTCTCACTTCTATCCTACTCTATTCATAGCTCTTGCACCTAAAAAATCAAAACTTCCTTGTAACAATTCAATCAGGGCAATTGATGAACAGGAAACTTATTATCTTTGTCTAAATAATTTTTGCTATGCACCTACAAACAATTTAGATAGTGTACTATTAACTAAAAAAATTGAAGTAATTGTTACGCATAAGTGATACCGAATCGGTAAATGTCATTACAAAGGACTTAACACAGATAGTAGAATATTTAATTACATATATAGTCATTGGTTGCCAAACTCCATTTATCAAATAGACGACAGACCTCATTTTGAAATTTTAGGGGGGGGGCTACAAAAATGGCGATGTCAATTCGGAAGAAGATATTTGGAGACCAATGATGAGTCCTGTATAAAAAGGTGAATTTGCATCGAAATCGGTCGGACGGCTTCATTAATCAATTGTAAATGAAATGTCTATTTTTACAGTTTTAATAAATCTATCCGTCCGACCAGTTTTTAGACCGAACTCAATAATGCCTTAAGGAAAATAACTAGCAATGTGGTGAAACTTCTCAATTAACAATTAATTTCGCCCATAATGCAGCAAATAAAAATATTGCTCGTCTTTAAAGTGAAATAGATAAAATTCTAAAAAAATGAAAAAGTCCTTTTTAATTATAAATTTTATTGTCGCATTTACATTAATACTAAATGCTTCTCCTCAACGGCAAGACTACTTCAAAACAATTGAAAAAGAATTCCAATCGAATTCAGTATCAATAGTCAATATTTCAAATCGTTATGGTGATGTTACCGTAAAAGACTGGCCAGAAGATAAAGTGAAAATTGTGGTAAAAATAAGAGTCAAAGCCAACAGCGAATCAAAAGCCCAAAAAACCTTCGATAAAATTGATATTACACTCAAAAAGGAAGAAAACAATATTTACGGTACAACTGATATAAATTCATCCATTAATAATGTGGATTTTAATATAGATTACGAAGTCTATATGCCTAAAAATCTGAAGTTGAATCTTTTGAATAAATACGGAGGTGTTTTCATCAATGAATTAACTAATCTGGTAAACCTCACGGTAAAGTACGGCTCTGTGCAGATAAATAATCTTACCCGTGGCAAAGAACCCGAAAAAAATACGCTCGTAATTGCCTATTCGAAAGCTAAAATAAGTAATTGCAACTGGCTAAAAATTGATGCCGCCTATACGGATATGAAAATCGGTACAGCATACGCCCTAATCGTTCTGAGCAAGTATTCCAACTGGGAAATAACAAAAGTAGAATCTATGGTGATGAGCTCTAAATACGACCAACCGGTAGAAATAGGCACGATTAGTAATTTAGTAATTAACGATGGGAAATATGCCGATTATTCTATCAGTCATTTAAAGCGCTATCTCGAAGCAGATATTAAATATAGCAATATAGAGATTGAGGACGTAGCTGCTGATTTTGAGGCTATAAAAGTAAACTTGCGATACGGTCAGTTCTCTGCTGACATTAATTCGGAGGCCAATTATAGCCTTCATGGCGAGGCTGAATATGGCGACATAGACGTAGATTTAACGAAAACAACTCATGTTACCCGCGAGAATACAGCTACAAGCATCGATGGATATTATGGAAGCCCAAAATCAAAATCTTTAGTAAATATCACAGGTAAATACTCTAATATAAAGATTAAAAATTAAAAATTTAGATCAGCATAGAAAATTCATGAATTTTCTATGCTTACACACATACCTATTCAAAATTAAAAATTCATGAGTCCAGCATAAAAAAGTGAATTTGCATCAAAATCGGTCGGACGGCTTCATTAATCAATTGTAAGTGAGCTCTCTATTTTTACAATTTTTATAAATCTATCCGTCCGCCGGTTTTTAGACCGAACTCTTATATCTTTTTGTAGTTTTGTTTTAAATCTTTTTTTGAGTGAAGGTAAATTATCTTCTTTTATATTTTAAGAAAAGTCACATAATCAAATATGTAGCATGGCATTGATAAAACTCTGACCGTTTTTTTTGATCCTGAAAGAGTTGGTCTTAACACTTCTAATTAAGGATTTCTATTGAAGCAAAACCCTTGCGAATGGTGCGGTTGCGCAAGGGATTGCAGCGATACCCCGCCACAGTCCGAAGCCCAGCAAAACACGGCAAAAAAGAGTGTAGTGTCTAACGGAACTCCTTTTTTGCCGTGTTTTGCGGGCTGAGACAAGGGGGAGTATAGCGAAAAGCCCGCCCGTGCGCCCCCTTAATAATTACAAATTACTAATTCAGTTCTACAATTAACAATTATAAATATCCTTTACTGGAAAGCTGTATCCGACCTCTTACTCTGTCCACTTCCAAAACTTTAACAGTAATTTCCTGATTTAAAGAAACAAGCTCAAAAGGATTACTCACAAAAGCATTCGTAAGATTTGAAATATGAATCAGGCCGTTTTGCTTAATTCCAATATCCACAAAAGCGCCAAATTTAGTTATATTACTTATCTTACCCGTTAGAATCATCCCTTCTTCCAAATCGTCAATCACTTTTATTCTATCATCATAACTAAAATCATTCACCTTTTTGCGAGGGTCTCTGCCTGGCTTGGCCAGCTCGGAAAGTATATCCTTAATTGTTGGCAGTCCAATACTTTCTGTAACGTAAGCTAATGTTTTTATTGTAGCTATTTGCTTCTCGTTTTCTAATAATTCAGCAACCGGTATTTTCAAATCCTGCGCCATTTTCTCAATAATATGGTACGACTCAGGGTGAACAGCGCTATTATCCAAAGGATTTTCAGCGTCCGAAATACGCAAAAAACCGGCAGCCTGTTCAAATGCCTTATTTCCCAATCTTTTAACCTTTAGAAGCTCTTTTCTGTCTTTAAAGCGTCCGTTTTCTTTACGGTACTCTACAATGTTCTGTGCCAACTGGGCAGATAATCCTGAGATATAGGCCAATAACTCCTTGCTCGCCGTATTTAAGTCCACACCCACAAAATTTACAGCACTTTCCACAACCCGCGTGAGGCTCTTTTTTAGCTCCTTTTGATCAACTTCATGCTGATACTGACCAACTCCTATTGATTTAGGGTCTATCTTAACTAACTCGGCCAGAGGGTCGATTAATCGCCGGCCAATGGAAACAGAGCCACGCACCGTAACATCGTACTCAGGAAATTCCTCCCGCGCAATTTTCGATGCCGAATAAATGGATGCACCACTCTCGTCCACCATAAAAATAGGTAAATCCTTGGGTAGAAAACAGTTTTCGATAAAATCGCGAGTCTCCCGTCCGGCCGTGCCGGAGCCTATGGCAATTGCCTTAATTTTGTAGGCTTCTACCAGCGAGTTGATGCGCTTAGCAGACTGTTTACGTTCATTACGCGGAGGATGCGGATAGATAGTGTCATTATGTAACAAATCTCCCTTTTCGTCCAAACAAACAAGCTTGCAACCCGTACGAAAACCAGGGTCTAAAGCTAAAACCCGTCGGGAACCCAATGGTGGAGAAAGTAACAACTGCTTTAAATTCTGCACAAAAACATTTATCGCCTCATTATCGGCTTTTTCTTTGGCTAATTTGGCAAATTCATTTTCAATAGCGGGTTTAAGCATTCGGGTGTAAGCATCTTTTATGGCCGATTTTACATATCCGGCCGCTTCCGAATCGTTTTTCAGAAATTTACGCTCGATGATTTGCAATGCTTCTTCTTTATCAATCCCAATGGAAACTTGTAAAATACCCTCGTTCTGAGCACGATGCAAAGCCAAAATACGATGCGAAGGACAATTACGCAAGTTTTCATCCCACTTAAAATAATCCTGATACTTTTCGCCAGCATCTTCCTTTCCTTTTACCACTTTAGATTTAATCACTGCCTCATAACTAAATTTCCGGCGAATTTGATTTCGCACACTCTCGTTTGTATTTATCCACTCGGCAATGATATCGCTAGCTCCTTGCAGCGCTTCTGTGATATTCTTAACGCCATTTTTCAAATAGCGACCGGCAAGTGCCTGCATATCGCCAAAATTTTGTGCCATAAGTTGTTTTGCCAAAGGCTCTAAACCTTTTTCACGGGCTTTTGATGCTCTGGTCTTTTTGCTCTGTTTAAAGGGTAAATAAATATCTTCTAACTGCGTCATAGAATCGGCAGACAAGATTTTTTGCTCTAATTCAGGTGTTAGTTTCTCTTGTTCGGCTATGGCTTTCAAAACCGCCTTCCGGCGCTGCTCTAATTCTTCATACTTCTGCTTTAAGTCCTCAATTCTACCAATTTGCACTTCGTCCAATCCTCCGGTGGCTTCTTTTCTATATCGGCTGATAAAAGGCACGGTACAGGCATCTACCAATAAATCCAAAGTATTCTTTACTTGATGCTCGGAAACAGAAAGTTCTTGTGCTATTTTTTTTATTAACATAATATTTATTTTTAATGACTAATTACAAATCACTAATTAGTCTGGAAATTAATGCTGCATTTTACATTCGTAATTCGTATCCTATATTTTCTCTAGCATTTTTCTCATATAAATTCCTAAATTCCGGCGTACAATATATAAATTTTTGACCAAGAAAAGCTTCAAGAATTTTAGCCCGTTTCCTTCGGAAAATACGATCGGGTACGCGAATATATTCTTTTCTAATGGATTGAGCATAATCCATATATTTTTCACGGCTTTCGCCCAGTATTTTCAAATCACCGTCTAAAAACAAGCTCAGACAGTAGTTTTCCTCGTCTTTTTTCATAACATGATTAGCCGTACAACGGATTAATTTCATTATTCTAATACGTTTAGCATAGTCTAAACCCAATTCTTTTAAGTCCGCGCGTGCCAATTGAGCACTTTTTTCCTCATTATCCGTTCGAAAAGTGTCATAAACAGCATCATGATAAAAAACGGATAGAATAAGCTCATCTACATGCTCACAATCTTTCCAGAATGGCTCAATCGCTTCCATAAAATTTTTTAGATGCTCCAAATTGTGGTAAAAATGCCCACTGTGCTGATAAAGAAGAATTACTTTCTGAAAATACTTCTCAATTAAATCTTTGTTATCGGTTAAGTCATTAAAAGCTTTAAGCCAATAATTTTTAAGTAAATTGATAATCATTCTTTTTTTTCTCAAAAATAAGAAATTTTTCATAAAAAAACTTTATATCTTCGCTCACAAAATCGGTACTAAGTAATGGTGAATTATTAATCGTGATAAAAACTATTCACAATTTGTTTTTCATTTAAAAGTCAGCAATAAACGCAGAAAATTTTGAATAAAATTTTACTATATATACTTAAAATAAATGTTGCAACAAAATCTAAGTTTTCTAAAGTGTCTATATGTTTTTTCTTTAAAAAATCTTAAAATATATACTATTATGAAAAAATATCTTTTTCTCTCTTTAATTCTTGCAATTATGGCTTGCTCCAATAAGAAAAATGCTGATTTTATTTTAAAAAACGCTAAAATATATACCGCTGACAGAAACTTTTCCATAGCTTCGGCTATGGCTGTAAAAAACGGTAAAATTATAGCCATTGGCAGTGATAACAATGTGTTGCAAAATTTTTCAGCCGATAAAATTATCGACTTGCAAAATAAATACATCTATCCGGGCTTCTACGATGCCCACTGTCATTTCTACGGATATGGAACAAACCTCATACAACGGGTTGATTTAAGCAGAACAAAATCTTTCGATGAAATTCTGCAAATACTACAAGAATTCAATCAAAAACACCCCAATAACCAATGGCTGGAAGGTCGCGGCTGGGATCAAAACGACTGGCAGGTTCAAAAATTCCCAGACAAATCCAAATTAGATTCGCTTTTCCCCGACAAAGCCGTATTCTTAATCCGAATCGATGGACATGCGGCGCTTTGCAACTCAAAAGCGCTTGAAAAAGCCGGAATTACCGCTCAAACGACTGTCAAAGGTGGTAAAATCGACCTAAAAAATGGTCAACTTACCGGTATATTGGTAGATAATGCCGTAGATATTGTTTACAAAGCCATTCCAAAACCTAATACTGAGATGCAAACCAAGGCACTTTTGCAAGCTCAGGATTCTTGCTTCAAAGTAGGTTTAACTACCCTAGATGATGCTGGCCTAGAATATCCGGTAATAAAACTCATTGATACGCTGCAAAAATCGGGTAAGCTGAGAATGCAAATTTACGCCATGCTCAGCCCTTCGAAAGAAAATTTTGAGCACTTTTTGCGCAAAGGACATTACAAGACCAATCGCCTGAATATCCGCTCGGTAAAAATGTATGCCGATGGAGCGCTGGGTTCACGTGGGGCA
>CAYQXT010000059.1:0-13498 GCA_964421365.1 uncultured Bacteroidaceae bacterium | reverse complement strand
CAGCAGCAATTCCTGTATCTACACGTATATTTTCGCCCTGAGGTTCGGCGTATAATGTCAATTGTCCGGGCGAAGGCATGAAATCATTTTCGGGGTCTTCGGCATAAATCCGGCATTCTATGGCATGTCCCTTAATTTTTAGGTCTTGCTGAACAAAACGTAAAGGATTTCCGGCAGCTACATAAAATTGCTCTTCTACTAAATCTTTTCTACTAATCATTTCTGTAACCGGATGTTCTACCTGTATGCGAGTATTCATCTCTAGAAAATAGAAATTCATACTTTTATCCACGAGAAATTCGATTGTTCCGGCATTGGAATAGCCGATTTTTTTTACGAGGGAAACGGCAGCTTCACCCATTTCCTTACGCATTTCGGGCGATAGAGTAGGAGAGGGGGCTTCTTCCACAATCTTCTGATAACGGCGTTGGATACTACATTCTCGTTCAAACAGATATACTGCATTTCCATGCTTATCGCCCAGTATCTGTATCTCGATATGTCGCGGATTTTCCAGAAATTTTTCGATATAAACCGTTCCATCACCAAAATAATTAAGTGCTTCGCGCGAAGTAGCTTGCAGAGCTTCTGAAAGTTCTTCTTTCTTATGCACAATACGCATTCCTTTACCACCACCACCGGCAGATGCTTTTACTAGAACTGGGAAATTAATGGTGTCGGCTTGTTGCACAATATCCTCCGGCAAACCAACAATGCCTTCTGTGGTGGGCACACCAGCCTCTGTGGCCATTTTTCGCGCCTGAATTTTATCGCCCATAAGCTGCATATCCTTTGCAGAAGGGCCAATAAAAATCATTCTGGCAGCTTCAACGGCATTAACCAATTGAGCATTTTCGGCCAAAAAGCCATAGCCCGGATGCAAAGCATCGCAATTGGCATGTTTGGCTATACCTATTATTTTGTCTATATTCAGATAAGTATCTTGCAGGCTTCCACTGCCTAAGGAATAGGCTTCATCGGCCATGCTAACATGCAAAGAATCTTTATCGTCTTCGGCAAAAATAGTGATTGATTTTATGTTCAATCGCTTGGCTGTACGTATAATTCTCACGGCTATTTCCCCTCGATTGGCAATTAATATTTTTTTGAATAGTTTCATGTATTTAAGATTTATCCCAATTTTTTAGTTTATTGATGCTTCAAGTTGCAAGCAGGCTCAAAAGTTGATAAAAATATAGCCATTCAACACATTAGTAATTCATAATTTGTAATTACTTAAATCCAGTTTGGTTTTCGTTTTTCTAAAAACGCAGACATTCCTTCCTGGCCTTCCTCGGAAGCGCGAATATCGGCAATCATTTTAGCGGTATATTCTACAGCTTCGTACAGGGTGAGCTTATTTGATATATCATAAAGCAATTTTTTGCATTGCGACATGGCTTTGGGCCCGCTGGTGCGCAAAAGTACTATAAGTTCAGCTAATTGCTTGTCTAAATCTTCTTTTGGCATTGATTTGTTTACCAATCGGTGATGTTCGGCTTCTTGTCCTTTAAAACGTTTACCGGTGAGCATAAGCTCTTTAGAACTATATTCTCCTACTCGTTTAGTTATATAGGGCGAAATACAGGCCGGAACAATGCCTATTTTCACTTCGCTGAGCGAAAAAACAGTGTCATTGGCGCAATAGGCAAAATCACAGGCAGCGAGAAGTCCGTTTGCGCCACCAATAGCTGCTCCATGAACGAGTGCAATAGTAGGTTTGGGACTGGTATATATTTCGTAAAAGCATTGTGAAAGTTGCAAACTTTCTTTGAAATTCTGCTCGTAGGAGTAAGTGGCCACGTTGCGCATCCAATTTAAATCTGCACCAGCACAAAATGATTTTCCACGTCCCCGCAGGACGATAATTTTAACTACTTTACTGCTGTTCAATTCTTTAAATGCAGTAATGATTTCAGAAATCATCTTTTCGTTAAAGGCATTATGTATTTCTGGTCGATTGAGCCAGATAGTGGCTATATCCTTGTTTTGTTCTATTTCTATTGTTTTGTACATTTTATTAATGATTAATTATTAATTATTAATGACTAATGGTAAATGACTAATGGTAAATTAATTTATCCAATCGTTCAACTAATTCGTAATTATTCATTAGTCATTCGAAATTATTTTAAATACTACATTCTGAAAACGCCATTTTTTTGGTCTTCCCATTGTTTGTTGAGACTCATGGCTATGCCCATAGCAATGACTTTACGTGTATCTTTAGGATTGATAATTCCATCGTCCCAAAGTCGTGCCGTGCTGTAATAGGCTGAACCTTCATTTTCGTATTTTTCTAAAATTGAATTCAGCAATTTTTCTTCTTCTTCCTTTGGATATTTCTTACTATGTGCAGCCATTTGGTCTTTTTTGACTGTAAGAAGCACATTTGCAGCTTGTTCGCCTCCCATAACAGAAATTTTGGAAGCTGGCCACATAAAAAGTAAACGTGGATCAAAGGCTCTACCAGCCATAGCATAGTTTCCAGCACCAAAAGAGCCACCAAAAACAACAGTAAATTTAGGTACATTGGCATTGGCTACGGCATGAACAAGTTTTGCGCCATCGCGGGCAATTCCACCATGTTCGTACTGCTTACCTACAATGAAACCGGTAATATTTTGTAAAAATAGAATTGGAATTTTACGTGAAGTACATAATTCTATAAAATGTGCTCCTTTGAGTGAAGTTTCCGAGAAAAGAACGCCGTTATTGGCAATAATTCCGATAGGAAAACCCATGATACGGGCAAATCCGGTAACTAAAGTGGGCGCATATCCGGCTTTAAACTCATGAAATTTGCTACCATCAACAATTCGCATGATTATTTCGCGCGAATCAACAGGTTTTTTGAGGTCGATTGGTGCTATTCCATATAGCTCTTCGGCATCGTAAAGCGGTTCTTCTATTGGCGCTATGTCTAAAAGTTGTTTTTCGGGCTTTGCCATGCTCTCAAATATATTTCGGCAAATTTGAATGGCATGAGCATCGTTTTCGGCCAAATGGTCAGCCACGCCGCTAACGGTGGTATGCACTACTGCGCCTCCGAGTTCTTCGGCGCTGACTTCTTCGCCTGTGGCAGCTTTGACTAATGGAGGTCCTCCGATAAAGATTGTGCCTTGATTACGCACAATAATGGTTTCATCGCTCATGGCAGGAACATAAGCTCCTCCGGCCGTACAGCTTCCCATGACAATGCTGATTTGTGGAATTCCTTTGGCCGACATTTGTGCCTGATTATAGAAAAATCGCCCAAAATCAAAGCGGTCTGGGAAAACGTTGGCTTGCTCGGGCAAAAAGGCTCCCCCAGAATCGACCATATAAACCACAGGCAAATGATTTTCCATGGCTATTTGTTGTGCTCTGACATGCTTTTTAATGGTTTCTTTGGCATAGGTTCCGCCTTTTACGGTGGCATCGTTGGCGATAATAACGACTTCTCTGCCATGAACCAGTGCAATTCCGGTAACGATACCGGCAGAAGGGAAACTATTATCGTAAATTCCGTAAGCTGCTAAAGCCGAAAGTTCAAGAAAAGGCGTATTCGCATCTATAAGCAGGTCTATTCGTTCCCTTGCCAGTAACTTGTCTCTTTTCCGGTGCTTTTCTACTGCATTGGCTGAACCATGACGCGCTTGTTTTAAACGTTGAGTGAGTTCTTCGACTAAGGATTTATAAATCTGCTTATTTTTCTGAAAATCAGCAGATTTCGTGTCGATTTTAGATTCGAGTTGATACAATTTTTTTTATTTTTTTAATGATACAATTTTTGTTTAGCCAATATTAACAAAAAATTTTGATATTAAAAAGGGGAAAACGATTTTTCGTGAATATAGAGATTATTCCACTACATATATCTATGTATATTAATGAATAAGAGAAATAAAAAAAATGTTAATTTTATTTTTCATAGAAAATAGCTAACTAAAGTTTTTGCTTTCGTAATAATCAGAAATACAATGATGTTTTAAGCACTAATTACCTGATATAAGCTCTTTTACAATTTCAATTAATTATCAGATTATCACATAAGTAGTTACAATAATAATGTTTTATGCAATTTATTGAAAATTTTAAAAAATAGAAGAGAATCTCTAAAAATACTTTCTAAAAAAGGGTTAATCCATATTTTAAAAAACTAAATTTTGTCTAAAAATTGTAATTTTAAGCATATTATGACAATTTAACGATAGGTACCTTATAATAATTTCTATAACATTGTTGTCCGATAAAACTCGGAATTAGTAAAAAATTGTATTTAAGTGTTTGAAAATCAAGTGGGCTAACAATAGACCGTCCCTGCCGGGACTTTTTTTGTTATGAGTTTTTTTTAATACCATAGCTTCCGCTATGGTTTAACAAGAGGTCGCCCTATCGGGCTTAAAAAAACACATTTTTTGATGTTTTTCGCAAATCCGTAGGACGATCCTTTTATTAGCCCATAATTTTAATTATGGGAATTATTGTCTCCAAATTTTTAATTCTACTTTAGAAAGTAAATTGCATGCCTATACGAATTCCTTGCCTTACGGAGTTATCAACATGCGCGGAGCTTACTCTCCAAATATACTCTAAACAAATAAACTGAAAAATATTTTCGATGCCAGCACCTAATTCGATGTAAGGTTTTGTCATGGTGTAGGCTGGCACTGGCATGTTTAGTACCTTATTATGTTCTGACCCCAGCTGGCTATACAGGATTTTGGAAGAAAAAACTTCGCGAAGATTTAAATTCTTAATAAGTGGAATACTGTTGAGTATTAGGCCGTTTGCATGATATTCGGCCATGAAACTTATATATTTGTCGCTAAGGACTGCCAGTTTATTGAGTAGATTAAAACTATAACGAGAGTATCCATAGGTGAGATTGGCGCGCTGGATATCAAGAACAGGAAATGGCACTTTCCCAAAAATATATCCCCCTTCTACGACATACTTAAACAGCCCGATTCCAAGATTAAATTTATGCTTTAGGGAGCTATGAAATTTAAAATAATTATTTTGCTGATTGCCAACAACATAATGGCCATATGTGCTCACAAGATGTATAATTGGAAATTTTGAGCCTAGGTGATAGCGTCTGAAATACTTATCACTGGTTTTCTCTTGCCAAACCAGTCGAATGTCAGAAGAAATAGTATAATTTTCCATGACATTTACAACTCTATCTAACTGATTAAATTGGATGTATTCGCCTGCATAAATTCGTTCGGCCTGAATACGCATGGAAGTAGAAACATTTCTATTCCACTGGTTTTCGAGTGCAAAAAATGTTTCATCGTGAAGCAGATAGGTTTTGCTCAGACTTCGATGAAATAAAGAAGCAATAAAGCCATCTTCTCCGGTAATCTGCATATTTTCTTTAATCAGACGGATGTGTTGATTGGCTCCGATATCACTCATAAAATGTTCTGCACCTAAAGAGATAATTTGTCTATTCTCGGAATTAAACTTCCATGCTATTTTAGCGCCATATTGCCATTGTTTATTACGAAATCCGTAGGCAATCTTAGCTGCCGCAAAAAAATTAGAGCTAAAGTTCTCTGCGGTTCTTCCGAGTAGAGTAAAACGCCAGTTTTCGACTTTATTTCGGTTTATAACAGATAAATATGGACCGAAATCGATTTTCCCCAAATTATAATATCCGGAGGTAAACATATTAGCCAGTTTGTCTGACTGTTTCATCCACCACAGCCGATTAATAGAGTCTATGGTACTGAATAAATCGCCATCATTTTGGGCTAAGCACTCGGCTTTACACTTTATCATTAGGTTATTAATCTGCTCTGTATTTTTGAGATTTTTATTCAGTAAATCTGATTTAATGGTTATTTTTTTTATTGTATCAGTGGCAAAATCAGCAATTAGGCGCACATTTCTGTATAAAGTAGTCTTCCGAACATCCAGAAGAGGCTTATCGTCTGTATTGAGGAGCTTGGTATAAAAAAACTGAGCTTTGATTTTATTACGCTCAAAAAAGTAGGTAGAATCGTTAACCTGTCTAAACTTAAACGAGATACTGAGCTTGTTTAAATAATTTATATTGGCACTTTTTAAAATTCGGGCGTGAATACTGGTCAGCGCCCATGTACGGGAATTTACCTTAAGTTCGCCAATAAAAGCCAAATCTTTTATTCTCCTAGGTTTAAATTTTAAACGATATATCCAATCGCCTTTAACTTTAGCGCTATCAAGAAGATAAAATTCATAAAATAAAAATGCACTGGATGCTAAAGGGCTGACAAAGGGTTTCTCAAAAATGGTAATGTAATTTTTGTAAAAGTTAAATTCTGTGCTTAAAGAATTAACATATCCTTCTATTTCCATATCCTTGGTAAAGAGGACTCCATTCTGATGCTTTGCTTTAATTTTAACTCTGCTTCGATGTACTGGTCTTGTTTCGACAGTTGATGTAACCAGCTTTTCGGAAACAAAAAGGGGTATAAACTTTTTACCGGAAGAATCGATTTTTCCAGGTATTCGCTTTGTGATCCTTTCAATTAATTGATTTTTCTCCTCTTGATTACCAATATTACTTATCCCCACATTTACTCGCGTATAGGTATCACAGGTGTATTGGGGTAACAAAATAGGATTATTTTTTGATTTGTATTTGATGACATTGCGCAAGACTTGTAAAGCGGGATTTACTCCTGCATGCACTACAATTTCGCCTAATTGTTGATCAATAGGTTTTAATTTGACTTCAAAAGTGTTTATTTTTCCTGATCTGACCGGGAATTTAGTCTTTATGTAACCGACAACAGAAATAACAAGTGTGTCTGATATTTGTATCTTTTTCATGTAAAATGTGCCCTTAATGTTAGACATCGTTCCTATGGTAGTGCCCTTAAAATATACATTCGCAAAAGGAATAGATTCTTTAGTAAAAGAATCTGTAATTTGCCCCTTTATTATTGTTGCATTTTGGGCATTAAGTCTGTTAAGCGAAAAAAAAATAAAATAGGAAATGATAATAAGTATAGTAAATCTCATATACTATTAAATTTTATTGGTATAATTTATAAATATAATACGTAAATAATAACTATTTGCTACATAAAAACGGAACAAAAGTATAAATAATTATATGAAAAACACTCATAACTTCAACGCTATAAAGAAAACAAATAGATGTGATATGAGCCATTCAATAGAAGATTTTTGCAATAGATTTTTTATTCCTAATTTAAAAAAAGTAACTTTGCAGTGAAAAATATATTGTGATGCAAAACAAAAATAATTCAAATTTCATACTCAATAATTTAATTACACGGTTTAAGCAAATGCTCAAAAAGGGGATTCCTCAATATTTTGAAATACCAGAGATAAAAGAACTTACAAATTATTTTATAGATAGAGAGGAAATTTCAGAGGCTAAATCTGCTATAGATTTGGGTCTGAAACTACACGGCGAATCTTATGAGATAAATCTTTTACACTTGAAATACCAGATAGCAAATGAAAATTTGACAGGAGCAAAAAAGTTAATTCGAAAAATATCAAAATTCTATCCACAAAAAGGAGAGTTATCTCTTTATCAGGCAATTATATCAATATATGAGAATAAATATGATAAAGCTAAAGAGCTAATACGAAAAGGGATAAAAATATCAGGTCTTGAAGAAACAGACTACCTTTTCATTCCGATTGGCTATGTTTTTATAAAGATGAACCATTACCTTGACGGAGCGCTCTATTTGAAAAAATACTATGAAACTTATGAAGATTCAGATGATTTATTACTGGATATTGCTCGTGCATATGTAAACGCAAAGAAATTCAGATTAGCCGAATCATTTTATAATAAATATTTAGACCATTTTCCTTTTTCCGCTTTGGGCTGGTTTGAATTAGGAAAGCTGCAATCTTTGTTTGATGGAGAAGGCATTTGTATAGACTCATTTGATTATGCTTTAAGTATAGATTCTGGGTTTAAGGAGGTTTACTTAGCAAAAGGTGATTTTTTTTATGATGATTCACTTTATAATTTATCTTTAGAATGCTACCGCGAATACGAGAAGATAGAAGCAAATGGGCTAATTTTTTATAGGATAGGAAGGAGTCTTTCAGGTAGGGAAAATTTTAATTTGGCTGAATTTTACTATAAAATGGCAGAAGAAAAAGACTATGGATCAATGGCTTTCGATTATGACCGGGCTCTGAATCTGTACAAAAAAGAGGAAAATAGCTTAGCTTATGATAAGATTACTAAAATAATAGAGAATGAAGATTCAAATCCAAAGTACTGGCATCTGGCTGCCTTAATATCGGAGGCAATGAACCACAAAGAGACAGCGAAGAAATTTTATAACGAAGCCTTGAAATTAGATGACACAAATTCTGAATACTGGGCAAATTATGCAGATATATACTACAAAGAGTCTAATTTTGAGAATGCTCTGGAAGTTCTTAGCTCGGCCATAACAAAACATCTCATTGATTATAAAATAATGTATCGGGTAGCTATCTGTGCTATGCGGTTGAACAAAAACGATTTAGCACAGGTTTTTTTTCAGCATGCTGTTGATGATAATCCTCACAAAACCTTAAACGAGTTGTTAAACTATTATCCTCAGGCCGAAAAATTTGAATTCATACAAGAAGCGTTGAATAAGCAATTGTGAATTGCTAATTCTGTTTGTCGCTAAAGAAAATAGTGCGTTATCAAAATATAATATACAAATAAATATATCAGAGTGCCTAATATTGAGTTCATTCGCCGTCATATTTCGTTTTTATATTCAGTAAAGAACCATAGTGCACATCAAAATCTACTGAAATATTTGGAAGAAACAAAGAAACAGGAAGAACAGAAAGCGTTCCTAATTGCGCCACAGGTAAATTTATTGAAAATAATTTTATTTCCTCGTCTCGAATAACAATATGAGCATTTGCCGGAACACAGTAAATTAATCCACTGGGTTGTAAACTTTTCAGTCGCACAATATTGGTTCGTTCCTCAAGTCTGGAGACATCCATATTCGAGTTTAAATTAATATCAATAAATATGGGGTAAGCATCAATATTGGTATTCGGCACGATCCCTTCGGATTCTGAAAAGCGAAATAAAATTTGTTGTTCACCAGATTTACTTTTAGGTTCATATTCGAAATTGAGTGTGTCAAAATCGAGGTTTTCAGAACCATAAAAAAGGGATAAATATTGAGTTTCCAGATTAGTGAGATAATTAAGCATTTCTGCTAATGAAGAGCCATCAGGCAATTGATTATTAGAGCTTTCACCTACTGCAAGAAAGTGCCTATCTTCGCGAATAGTATAAATTTCTTTGGCAAGAAAAGCTGCTTTTTCCTGCTCTGTAGTTTGTTTAAAGAAATTCTGAGGTAGGGGAGCTATACTTACATTTTGGGGTCTATTTTTCTTATTTTGCAATTTTCTAACTTTAGTCCAGGCTTTATTCCTACTTTCAGTATTGTGAATATTGACACCTCTTAAAAAACCTTCTTTAGACAAGGAGAGATCAGGCATCCTGTTTTCTACATTGCTAATTGAAAATACCCTCGAACTATCATAACGAGCCATGGGTTTAACGGAGATTGCAGTAATTTGAAACGAAGATTTGGCTAACAAAGATTTAGGCTTTGCATAAAAAAGCTGTTCGGCATAAGCAGCAAATCTTCCGGGTTTATAGCTGATATGTTTTTCTACGATAGCAATTTTCAATACCGTTTTAGGGAGCGCATAATAGAGCTTAGAATTACTACTTATATTATCTGATTGAACAGTTTTTACAATTAATTGCTCGGGCGTAGAACAGGCCTGCAAAAAAAAAGGTAAAATAAAAATGAATGAATATCTGATTTTCATAGGTATATTTTATATTTTAGTTTACTGAAGCATAAATTTCAATTTTATAATCTGACGTTTAAAATCGGGACTATAAACAGATTCATGCAATATTTTTTTTTCTAAAGAGCTTAAATGCCAACTTAAAGAAATTTTTTGTGTATAATTCCCAAACCGTAACGGAATAACGGAAATCTTCTGGTCAAGCTCTTTGTTAATGATGTTGGATAATCGTAAATTATTTAGTTCTTGAATTTTGTACATATTATTATAAACACTTCCGGCGGGTTTTAAAATTTTATCCAACATATCAAAATGTGTGGTCTCGTCTAATTTTTCATTTTCATATAATTGAAGAATAATTACACCTGAAGTTTCTGTTTCTATCCATCTACGAAATACATGTATAAACTGTAAAGCAACTCCATAACCCAGATTATCCCGAAGGCCTGCATCTATGGTAGCCAACTGTGGATTTCCGGGCAGTATGGTAACCGGAGAAATATAAGGGAAACTGGCATTCATGCGAATGGCAGTGGTAAACCGTAAACTATCGCTATTGAAATGTCGGTAAGCATGTAAGAAGTCAATATTTTCGGTAAAATTTTCATTTCTTTCAATCATATAAGCCAATCCTTGTGGCGAAATAAGAAGCTGACGGCCATCATTCAAAATGACTGGTGATAGTATCATCATAGGTATTTTGGCGAGGAACTCCGGTTTTCTGTATGCGACTAGGGGTTTATTCAAAACCCCAAAGGTATGTTTGTTAAGCGTTTTTTCAAAAGCATAAGCTCTATCTACAAAGTATTTATGACCCCGATATTGAAACTTACGAAGCCGAAAGAACCAATCTCCGCTGGAGAGCCTGTACATAATCGGATTTAGCATATCTCTTTCGAGATGAGCGAGTAAAGTATCATTATAGTAGTTTTTTATTTGATGATCCATCTGTCGGAGGTAGAGCTCTCTTAAGTAAGCCATTCCTAGCATTCCACCAGAAGAACCAGTGATAAGCATACAATGTTTGAACAATTGCCCATCAAGAGCATTATCGGCCTTAGAAAGAGCAAGGTAAGCCCATATAGCCATTTTCATCCCACCTCCACTGGCATTAATAATTACCATTTTAGGCTTTTGCCCAGCAGTAAGGGTATTTTTTTTCTTCCAGTTTTGCAGAATTTTCAAAGTGCGCGAATAATCATCAAAAAAATCGGTTGTACTAAATTTCTGAGACATATCGCAGCTTGTCTCCTGCATACTATAATCCATGCCATAAGCATTGTAATTATACTTAGCAAAATAGGGCGAAAATATATTCAAAAGTAAAACTATTGCCAGAATATAAAAAAAAGACCACTCCTTTGCAAAAGAGTGTATTGCACTAAAAAAAAGGAGTAAAATAGTTAAGGCTAGAATAATACTCCCTCCAGCAGGAAAGTTAAAAAGAGGAATATCGCTAAAAACACTACGAATAACAATAAAAGAAATGATTAAAAGGGCATAATAGGTCGCATTTCGGTGTGTTTTTTCAAAGACTCTATTAAGTATTTCCTGACTATAATGTCCAAAGTTTCGAGCCTTTCTGAGTTTAAATGGCGAAAACATATAGGTCTCTACCCGAGCAAAACCAACACTTTCTACCGGACGATTTTTGATGCGCCATTCTCTTTCCTTTGAAATCATTTTTTGAATAGGACGAGCTAATTTTGTTTCCTTAATTTTGAGAAAGCGCAGGCCTGAATGCCTGTTTATATAGAAAAAAATTAAAAAGGAAACTCCTATAAAGAGAAAAGTACCTAGCCAAAAAGACAAAAGATTAAATATAATATTTTTTTCGGATATAAATTCCCAATTAGTTTGATGTATGGCACTTTGATAAGAATAATAGACTAAATATATAAAGGGAATAGTAAAATTATTGATCGTATATTTATAAAAAGGGCGGGCTAAAGTAGCAATAAAGGGAAAACGATGACTATTTAACTCGTAACTGGAAACATTGAAAGCCATGATAAAAGCTCCCGTAATCATACCCATAAAAAAAAAGGAAGAAAATGTAATCCCATGCTGATATTCAGGAACAAGCATAAGATTAGGAATACCGTACTTTTCTCCAAAATTCGAGCTAATAGTCAAAAAAAGGAGAAGCCAGAATCCAGTAAGCAGATAATTGCTTTTGATATGTAAAATAAGTAACTTTAAAGGGAAAAAGTGGATAAAATTTTTCCAATAGAAACTAATTTTTTTTTTCATTTATTATACCTCATGAAATTAAGTAGAAATAGCAAGCTGACCTACTTTATTTGTATATTAATCATACAATACTCCGTTAAATTTTGCTTTTTTTCGTTATTTACAAAAAATTAACGAACATTTATCCTAAGAACTAACAATATTTAGCGACAAACAGAATTCACCATTGATAATTCACCAATCTAATACTCTCTTTATGTAAGTGTTTTTTTTTCAGTCAATTCTACAATAAAATTAACAAGCTCGTTATAAAGATCCTGCACCATCATTCCACTTTCCATTTCTTCTGTTAAGTGAATACAAATTTCAATAGCTTCATCAATTTTACCCTTATTAGCCAAAGACTTAGCAGAAATCATTCTATAGCGATAGTCGAAAAAAGAGAATTGTGGTAATTTACTACCAATCAAACCCTTTATTTTAGAAAGATAATCCTGAGCCTTATTTTTTGCTCCAATATCTTCATAATAATTTTGAAGGAGCACATATATTGAATTGAGAGTATAAGCAGGAGCAGAAGAATTTTGGTATTTAGACTCAGCATTTTTGGCATATTGTATAGCCATGGTATAATTGTCCATTTCAAAATAAGTTTTAGAAATCCGCATAAGGAGAAAAGCCTCTTGTTCAGATTTCTTCTCGGAATTAAGAGATAATGAATTTAATGCTCTAAGCTGAAAATCAATTGTATGGTTATACATACCCTGACGAAGATATACATTTCCCATCTCAAAATAAATATTACTTTTAAAATCAGGAGCTAGTTTGCTGGCATTAAAGACAGACATGGCACTTTCCAGTTTAGATAAAGCAAGTTGATACTTTCCGTTTAGTAAGTACAGGCTAGCCAAAGTCCGGTAATATTCGATAATTCGTTTTTTATTTCCCATATCCAGCCTCTCCGTTTCGTATTCGATCAGCAAATTAATATAGGGGATTGCTTCCAGCCGTCGAAAGTGCGAACTTAAAAACATATCCACCAGACTGGCATAAAACTGCGCCTTATAATCGGGCGTAACCGAGTCAATACCATTTAAAATACCCAAAGCTCGTATTAAAAGTTGGATACCTTTATTTGAATTGCCATGTAGAAGCGTATCCTTTGCTACCGCCCTAAATGCCTCAGCCAAAATACGAGGATTTATTCTAAGATCCATTATTTTGAGAAAACGGATAGCCTCAGTAATTTTATCAGCAACAACAGACGCTTGCTCATGTTTCCCTGAATTAAATAAATTATTATAGGTCATGATAGCGGATGAAAGAAGCTCATCATCGGTTAAAAATTCCGACCAAATGGCAACAAAAGCATCAAAGGCTTGCACTGCGTAATGAGCCGCATCTTCGCTCGCCTTAGAAAGGAAAAAATCTTCAGATAAAAGATTTAATATCCTTATCTTTAGAGAATTATCTCTTGTATAAAAAGCACCAT